>DATHAV010000147.1:0-12918 GCA_035296505.1 Pseudoxanthomonas sp. | reverse complement strand
TCTCCAAGTGGATCTTGGTGGGTTGACCAACGTTAGCCACCTACGGGAGCCACGTGGCTTTCCAAATCAGGCGGTGCCAGGATGGTAGCCGGGTTCGGGGAAGAATTAAAGTGGCGTTAACAAATCGAACAAATGGCGTAAAACATCTTGCTGTAGTCCCTGGTATTGCTGCAGTAAGAATGCTGGTTCCCACCTTCATAGTGGTGGACCGGGAACTATCTGCTCCCACCTAAGCGTGCGCTTGGTGAATAGATTCACGGCAGTACAGGGCGGTTTGACAGCAATTCCAGTGAACGCAGCGGTCCAAAAGTCCGTGGAGGTTTCACTTCTGATTCATATGTAGTGTGGATAGCCGTAGGTTTAGGCACCGGCTTTAGGCAATTGCCACGGCTACAGGAGGATAGCGATGACAAGCGAGCAAGAGGTCGATGGCATGCTTGAGCGGGAGCCGCGCAATATCTTGGCCCTGGTGAAAAAGGGCGATTTCCGCAGTGATGCCGGCGATGATCGCGCCGCCACGGCGTTCTACCGCGCGGCCTTGCGCGCGGCGGCGGCGGGGCCGTTATCGAGTGCGCTGGAGCCATACATCCGGCGTGCGCAGGCGAAAATGGCCGAAGCGTCGCAGGCTTTCGAACTGCATCTGGAGCGCGCTTTGGCCGCGGCGGGCTTTCCAGTCGAAAGCAGGCCACCACGTTTTCAGCAATCGATCGAAATCCTCACGGGCCGGCGCCAGGTGAACCTGGAGCTGCAGCGGCCGGGCGGTTATCTGTATCCGGGGCTACCGCAGCGCAGGTACTACGAGCGCACCGAATTCGCCTGGGCGCAGGCCATCGAAGCGACCGCCGTCAGCATGCGTGAGGAGCTGGCGGCACTGCTGGCAAGTGGTCCCGATCGTTTCACGCCCTACATGGTCAAGGACCCGACCCGGCCCAGCCACGACTTTCATGGCATGGTCGATAACCCCGAGTGGAGCACGCTGTACCTCTGGCAGAACGGACGACCCGTCGACGAGCACGTTGCACATTGTCCGATAACATTCGAGACGATTAGACGACTCGACCTGCCCTTTATCACTACCCGGGCCCCTTCGATCCTGTTCTCGCGGCTGAGTCCGGGTGCCCGTATCCCGCCGCACAGCGGCATGCTCAATGCCCGGCTCATCTGCCACCTTCCTCTGATCGTGCCGCCGGGCTGCGGCTTCCGAGTGGGAGGAGAAACGCGCCAATGGCGGCCAGGCGAGCTGCTGGTGTTCGACGATACGGTCGAGCATGAGGCGTGGAACAACAGCAACAGCGACCGCATCATCCTGATCTTCGACATCTGGCGCCCGGAGCTCAGCGCCGAGGAGCGGCGCGCGGTGACTGCCCTGTTCGAGGCGGTTGACGCTTACGCGGCCGCATGACGTCAGTGGCTTGGCCCGAAGCTGGTGGTGCATCGCCACCACAGGCAAGGCTTACGGGCAAAAAACACGGCCCCTTTCGGGGCCGTGCTGGTCTTGCGGATTATAGGTAAATCAGAAGCGCTGGGTATACTTCATGTACATGAAACGACCGATGTCGAAGCCGCCGTAGTACGGCACATTGGCGCTCGGCTGCGAGTACATCACCGGTCCGGTCCGGCCAAGCACGTTGTTCGCGCCGAAAGCCACCGTGGCGTTCCACGGCGCTTCCCAGCGGAACTGCACGTCGTTGAAAGTGTTAGAGCCGGTACGGTTGCGACGCGTCAGGCCACTAGCCGGGGTTACGCCGTCAGCCAGATACAGACCGGTCGGAGCCAAGGTGATGTCGTTGCACTCCAGGTGCGGGACGGTTACCGGCGGCACATTTGCGGCGCTTGGGGTGAAGTAGGCGCAGCTCTCCTTCATCGACGAGTAATAGCGGGCCATCCAGCTCACCCCGAACGAACCATATTCCCATGACAGGTTTAGATTGGAACGGATGCGGAAGGTGGTGCTGGCGGTGCCGGCCAGGCCGACGCTGGAAATGGGAACACGCCGATCGTTGGTGCTGATGAAGACATCCTTGGACGTGTAGGTGGTGTTCGACACTAGCGAGAACTTGCCCCAGTTATCAGTCGTAAAGCGGTAAGCGATATCGAAATCGTAGCCTTCCACCTCCCGGTAGCCCGCATTACGGTTACCGAACGTCACGATCGGGATGTTGCCCTGTGTCGGATCCCGAACAAACAGCGCCGCGGAGCAGCGGCTGGCGATGCCCTGGACGTAGCAGTCGTTGAGGATCGTGGTGGGGGTGTCGGCGACAATGGTGTTGTCGACGCGGATGTTGAACCAGTCCAGAGACAGGTTCAAGCCTTCGGCGAAGCCCGGACTCCACACCAGGCCAAGTGTCTTAGACAACGCGGTTTCAGGAGTCAGCAGCAGATTGGAGCCGCTGGTGAATGGTACCGGAGTCTGGTCGGGCGCAGTAGTGATTGGAGTAAGGCCCTGGCGCAGCTGCCGGTAGGTATTGCCGGCTGCACCCAATGCGCCCTGACCGCCGACGCCGTTGATGCAGTTCTGGCGTGTGGTGGTGTTGTTGGCCGAGCTGCCGAACTGCACATCGCAAGGATCGGTGTAGAAGGAGAAGGTCTGCGAACCGCCGCCAAACAGGTCGTTGAGGGTTGGCGCGCGGAAGCCCTCGGCCCGGGTACCACGGATCAGCAGGGACTCGACCGGCCTCCACTTGAAGCCGAACTTGTGGTTGATGGTGTCGCCAAAGGTGTCGTAGTCCGAGTAACGGCTAGCGAGGTTGATTGACAGCTCCTTGGCGAATGGCAGATCGGCCAGGATCGGAACCTGCAGCTCGGCATAGATCTCGTCGACGCTGTAATCGCCGCGGGTGGGGCCTGCGGAGAGGGTGCTCGATCCCCCAGTCACCGCCAGCGCGTCGGGCGAGAACTCGCCGGCTTCCTTGCGGTGCTCGACACCGATCGCAAAGCCCAGCTCACCGGCAGGCAAGTTGAAGATCGAGCCGGCGAGGTTGGCCGCCATGATCGTGGTTTCGGTTTCGCCTGTGGCATGCAGCTCCTGGAACAGGGCATTCTGCAGCTGCGGGTTGTTGGTAAGGCCACCAGGGCCTGCGACGCCGGCCGGAAGGAACGGGTTGAACGGCACGCAGGCATCGAACGCAATCGGTGCCGCCGGCGTTCCGCACTGGACCCGGCCCTGCGCATTGAGGAATGACGGACCCACGCCGGCGCGGACGGCGGCGATGTTGAAATCGCCAAAGCCCGATTGGTTTAGCTTGTTGGTGTTGTTGAGGTAGGACACATCCCAGTCGAAAACACGATCGGCCCACCCGAAGCTCCCCTCCAAAGCCGCGCTGAAGCGGTAGGTGGTCAGGTCGCTGGTGCTTACGCGCGGCACTTCCCAGCCACGGCGCCACCAGTTGGAGATTGGCGCGCCGGTCGGGTTGAAGTAGCTGTTGGCAGCCATGGTGGCCGGGCCACCCACAGCCGGCGTAGTTGCCTGCAGCGGGAAGCCCGCCACCTGGCGTTCGGCCACGCGATTGCTGTATAGCAGGTCGGTGCGGAAGCGGAGGTTGTCGGTGATGTTGAAGATGCCATCGACGTACAGCGACTTGCGCTCCAGGCCGGTACGCAGATCGGTCTGCTGATTGGTGTTGCTCTTGTCGGCGGTATTACCCGGGACGCAGGTGCCAGGGCCAGGATTGGCGAGCGTGGCGGCGGTGCATCCGCCGGTCACGGTGTCCTGCCGGACGTAGTCGGCCGGCAAGCGCGGGTTGCCGCCCGGGCGGAGGATAAGGCGTGAACCGGCCGGGTTAGGGTTGGTCGCGGTCGGGTTCGGGAAGACAGCTTGTGGAAACAGGGCACGCTCATTCCAGAGCGGCTGGAAGCCACCGAACTGGCCAACCGTGGTCCAGTTGTCGGTCGGGTGCAGGCTGGAACGCGGGAACGCGCTGAACGCGCGGGCGGATGACTTGACTGGGTCTTCGTTGCCCCACTCGGCGGCGACGGTCAACGAGCCCCGGTCACCGGTGAAGCCGATGACGAAATCACCATTGGTGGTGCGGCCGTCGCCTTCACCGTACTGGCCATAATAAGCGCTGGCCGTGGCACCTTCGAAGTTGGAACGGGTGATGATGTTGATGACGCCGGCAATGGCGTCGGAGCCGTAGATTGACGAGGCGCCGTCCTTTAGAATCTCGATGCGCTCGACCGCGGCGGCTGGGATTTGCGAGATGTCGGACAAGCCGCTGGTCGAGATGCCTTGGCGCTTGCCGTTGACCAGCACCAGGGTGCGCTGGGCGCCCAGGTTGCGCAGGCTGATGTAGTTGCCACCCACATTTTCACCGGACGACAGCGGCGAGGCGCGGCTGATCGGCGGAGTACCGACGGCGGACGTGTTCTGCAGGATGTCGGCGACAGTCTGAAAGCCCTGGCGCTCGATGTCCTGGCGGGTGATGGCCAGAACCGGCTGTGCAGTTTCAAGGTCGACCTGCCGGATGCGCGTACCCGTCACTTGGATGCGGTCCAGATTGGTCGCTTGCCTGCTGGTGCTGGCTTCCTGGGCAAGCGCAGCGCCGGCGCTGGCCAAGGTGGTGGTGCTTACGGCGAGTGCAATGGTGATGGCGTCGCGGAGCTTGTTGGTTGTGCAGTTCATCCTTTTTCTCTCTCCTAAGTAACTCTTTGGGTTGACATACGTGGCGCCACCGCGAGAGCCACGGGCTCCGCAGACAGGTGGGTGGCAGGATAGTAGCCCTGTTCGAAAAAGAATTAAAGAGGTGTTAAAAAGTCGGACAAATGTCGTGAACCCATATCTACATCCCACGGGAATTAGCCAGCCCGCGGGGGTGAACCAAGTAGCATAAGTGCCCGAAGGCTGGCCGAATAAGAAGCTAAAAGGGTTGCGGCGGCGGCCACGATGGGTCAAGCGGCATTAGGGGCCAATGATTGGGCCTGATGAGGCGCCAGGAATGGCTGGCGGCTAAAGATCCTGCTCGTAGCGCACGTAAGGCACCGTGCCTTCGCTGTCGTTGGCGGGGGAGAAGGGATTCTTGCCGCGGGTGACGACGTTGTCGGCGCCTACCGTCAGCTGGCCGCTCCATGGGGTGCGCCAGGTCAGGCCGAGGCCGAGGCCTTCCCACTTCGGCTGACCCGGGGCGTCGATCACCCGGCCGACGATGTTGGCGCTGAAGGCGCCGTAGCCGCCGCCGACGCTCAGGCTCTTGCTGTTCCAGCGGTCGGCGATGGCCGGCAGATCGGCAATGGGCACCAGCCTGGCCCGGGCCACGGCGCCGCCGATGCGGACATAGCCTTCGCGACCGAGGTTCTTCTGCCCGAACACGGCCAGGTCGTTCTGTTCGACGCGTCCGCCGGCGTTGGACGTCAGCCAGGCGGGCAGGGTGTCGCGCCCGGTGCCGGCGGAAAGGCCCAGCCTGCCGCCGGGGCGGGACAGCGAGGCGCTGGCGCTGACGCGTTGGCTGCCATCGCTGTTGTTCTGGTCGCCGATCATTTCGGCCACCGCGCAATTGCTGATCAGGCTGCCGATGCTGCTGGACAAGCCCGGCTGGCGACTGCACACCAGGCCCAGCGAATCGCCCGACTCCAGGCCGAAGGCCGCGCCCAGCGTGTTGCTTCCCAAGCGCCAACGGGCGCCTGCGCTGGCCTCGCCTGTGGGCTCCAGCAGCAGTACCGCTTCGACTTTGCCGCTGGTGTTGTTCCACACCGGAAGTACCGCCGGGTCGCGCTTGGCGGGTGCGGGCCGCCTGGATTGCGCATGCGCGTCCGCCGCAGCGCCAATGGCGAGCAACAGGGCAAACGACAGTCGCAGCATGCGCAGGTTCATGGTTTGTGATCGACGCTCAGGCTCCGCAGCTAGGCCCCCCCCTAGAGGGGCCAATGCTATGCGATTTATGTTTATTTAACAAGTCCCCGGTCACAAATCTACTGGAGGCGGTCCGGAGCCTGCAGTTCGACCGAAGGAGCGACCAATAGTTCCTCGATCTGTTCTGGAGAGAACAGGTAGCGCTGGCCACAGAACTCGCACCGCACCTCCGCCTGTCCGTCGATTGCCGCGGCCCGGGCCTCCTGCTCGCCCAGCGAATGCAGCATCGCCGCTACCCGTTCGCGGGAACACGAACAGCCGAACTCGAGCGGCCTCTCCGCCAGCATCTGGACCTGCTCCTCGTGGAACAACCGGTGCAGCAGATCGCCACTGGCGGTGGCGAGCAGCTCTCCGACATGGAGGGTATCGAACAGCGCGCAGGCGCGCGTCCAGCCGTCGCTGTCGCCTTCGTCGCCCGGAAGCTTCTGCAGCATGATGCCCGCCACCCGCTGGTCGTCGGCACCCAGCAGCAGCCGGGTGGGCAGCTGCTCCGACTGGACGAAGTAATCCTCCAGCGCCTGGGACAGCGTTTCCGCCTGCATCGACACCAGGCTCTGGTAGCGCTGCGGTTCGCGTGGATCCAGGCCCGGGTTTTCTATGGTGATCGCGAGCAGAGCGTCCTCGCCGAGCCTCCTGAGGTCGGTGGGCGCGTCCGCGCCTTCGGCCAATTGGGCGATACCGCGCAAGGTCCCCTGCGCGGTGCACTCGGCGAACAGCGTGCGCAGCCCGTGACCGCTGCGCAGCTGCAGCGACAGGCGGCCATCGACCTTCGCATGCCCGGTGAACAGTCCGGCGGCGGCGCAGGCTTGGCCCAGGAGTTCGCGCGTTTGCTTGGGATAGAGGCTGTTGGACTGGATCCGCTGCCACGCTTCATGCAGCCGTACGGCCACGCCCCTGACGCCTGCTATGGGCAAGAGGAACCTGCTTTGGGAATCCAGGATCGCGTTCAAAGTTCACCAAGGTCGGCGCCGGTTCCGTAGAAGCTCATGATGCCTTCGACGGTGCTTGCCACCAGCTCACGCTCGAGCGTGCTCAACATCGGGTGCCAAACATCGAAAATCAAGACCACGCGCAACTCGTCGCTGCGGTTCCAGGCTTCGTGCCGGATGGTGTCGTCGAACATGACGACTTTCCCCGGCGTCCATTCGCGCACCTCGTCGCCGACGCGCAATCCGCAGCCGCTTGGAATGACCAGCGGCAGGTGGACTGTCAGACGCGTATTGGTGGCGCCGTTATGCGGCGGTATGTGGGTGCCCGGCCTGAGTGCGGAGAAAAAGACCACGGGCGCACGGCCGTTGACGACATTTTGCGGCGTGCGCTGGACTGCGGATTCGGTAAGCGGGCAACGGTCGGCGTTCCGATGTATGCGCGCACCGTTCTTCCAAAGGAACAGGGCGCTCCAGTCCAGGTTCCGGTCGAGCGCGTCGAACTGGCCCTTCGGTGCGCCTGCTTCGGTCTGCACGTACGGCACGAAATCCTGCGGGTGCTCCAGCACCCCCTGCAGTTCGCGAAGAATGTCGGGAAATGCGGCCTCCAGTTCCGGCACCCAGTCGGATCCGGACGTGTCGAAGAAGGGGATGGCGGGCAATCGGGGGTAGGGCAGCACCAGCGGGCGCGCGGTCACGAACTCGCGCCGGCCCGTGACGATATCCAGGCAATGCCTGAACCGTTCCAGCTCGGCATGGCTTTGACAGCCGTCCAATGCACCGTGCATCCGATCCTGCAGGAACGTGCGCAGCTCTTCCTGATTGTCCTTTACGGCCTGTCTGGCCTGGGACAGCAATGGCTGGAGAGACGGAGAATCCGCCGCAGTCGCGGGAATGTAGGCGAGCCCGAGCGACCATGACGCAGCCGCGTCACGCCGGCGGCCCGCCGCTTCCAGCAGGCACGCGCGCTCCATGTGAGCGCCCCATGACGCCGGGTCTGCGGCGATGGCCCGGGTGATCGCTTCCAGTGCCTCATCGGCGCGACCTTGTGCGCCGTAGACGCGCGAACGGTTGGCGTGCGCCATCGCGAATTCCGGAGCGGACAAGATGGCTCGATCGAGGTAGTGGGCAGCGGTCGCCAGATCCCCTTTCGCCAATGCGTTGGCACCCAGGAAGTTCAGCGCTGGGGCATAGTCGTGCTCCAGCTCCAGCACCCGTCGCCAGCATGATTCGGCCGCGGAATATCGTCCTTGCTTCGCGTAAGTGTCCGCTTCATGCATCAACGTCGCGATCCGATCGTGCGTGGTCATTTATGGCTTCCACTGGCGCTTGCCTTTCGGCATCAATGTAACATCGCGCAAAGGCCGCTACGGGAGTGGACGCTATTTCGATCTCGGATTCAGACCTGCCCAAATCCCGTCCGAAGCGCTGGCTCCGCTGGCTGCTGGCGCTGCCGCTGTTGTGTATGGCATTCACCGCCCTGCAGGTGGCGGTACTGCGTTTTGTCGACCCTCCCTTCTCGGCGTTCATGCTGGGGCGGCACGTCGAAGCATGGGAGGACGGGGACTCGCGGTTCAGCGTTGCGTACGACTGGCGCGACCTGCGGTCGATCGCGCCTTCGCTGCCGGTGGCGGTGGTCGCGGCCGAGGACCAGAACTTCGCCAGCCATCGCGGCTTCGACCTGGAAGCGATTCGCAAGGCGCACGCCAGCAACCAAAGGAACGGCCGGGTTCGCGGGGCCAGCACGATCAGCCAGCAGGTGGCCAAGAACCTGTTCCTCTGGCAGGGCCGCAGCTGGTTCCGCAAGGGGCTGGAGGCGTGGTACACGCTGTTGATCGAACTGATGTGGCCCAAATCGCGGGTGCTGGAGGTCTACGTCAACGTGGCGGAGTTCGGCGACGGCGTCTACGGTGCGCAGGCCGCGTCGCGGCGTTTTTGGAACAAGGATGCCGTGAGCCTGACCGAGGCGGAAAGCGCGCGCCTGGCGGCGGTGCTGCCTTCCCCGCGGCGTTACAGCGCCGCCGCACCCGGACCTTACGTGCAGCGGCGCACGCGCTGGATCCAGCGGCAGATGCGGCAGATAGGCGGCACGGACTACCTGCGAAGCCTGGACTGACATGAGCGATCGGGAACGGCTCACGGTGGTGGTCGCGGCGCGCAACGAGGCGCAGGCGCTGCCGCTGCTGCATCCCCGCATCGTCGCGGTACTCGAGCGCCTGGACAACTTGGAGGGCCGTGTCCTGTATGTGGACGACGGCAGCACCGACGCCACTTGGGAGGTGATGCAGCGCCTGGCGGGCACGGACCCGCGCGTGTCGCTGCTGCGGCTTTCGCGCAACTTCGGCAAGGAGCTGGCGCTGACCGCCGGGCTGGACCAGGTCGAGCGGGGCGCGGCATTGATCCTCGACGCCGACGGCCAGGATCCGCCCGAGCTGATCCCGCAGTTCGTGGCGCGGTGGCGCGAAGGGTTCGACGACGTGCACGGCACCCGCATCCAGCGCCAGGGCGAAGGCTGGATCAAGCGCGCGACCGCGGCCGGCTTCTATCGGCTGATCGGCCGGCTTTCGAGAACGCCGATCCCCGCCGACACCGGCGATTTCCGTCTGCTGTCGCCGCGGGCGCTGGCGGCGCTGCGGCAAATGCGGGAACGCCACCGGTTCATGAAGGGGCTGTTCGGCTGGATCGGATTCCGGCAGGCGGCCCTTCCGTACCGGCGCGAGCCGCGGTTGAACGGGTCCAGCAACTTCGGCCTGTGGAGGCTGTGGAACTTCGCACTGGAAGGCATCACCAGTTTCTCGACCGCCCCGCTGCGCGTGGCCACCTACCTCGGCATGGCGGCCGCGGCGCTGGCGTTCGTGTTCGCGCTTTGGATCATCCTCAAGGCCGCGCTGTACGGGGATCCGGTCGCGGGCTGGCCGACCATGATGGTGGTGATCCTGTTCCTGGGCGGCACTCAATTGATTGCCCTGGGGTTGATCGGCGAATACCTCGGACGCCTGTACGAGGAATCCAAGCAGCGGCCGCTGTACCTCGTCGACGTCTGGCGGCCGGGCGCGGGAGATGGCGATGCGCACCGCAAAGCGGAGGCTGAGCGTGAAATGACCTGAAGCCGATCGACAGGTGGCTCGATTCGTTGGCTGACACAACCAGACGGATACCGGCCACGCGTTGGCGTACTAGCGGCGATAAGAAGCGGTCGCCAAAAGGTAATAGAGGACCAGCAGGTCGAGCTGGACTAGCCCCGTCGCCCTATCGTCAACCGAGCCTTGCTGCGGTATTTGCGCTTACTTCGCGTAGCGGCCGCCGCAGCCGCTGTCCTCGCCCGGCCCGAGTTCCAGGGTCGCCAGCAAGGCGGCGGGTGGCGCGATGGTTCCCAGAGCCAGCGCCAGCGCACCCCGCGCACCCAACCGCTTCATGTCGGGGCGGAACGTCGGATCCTTGAACGTGCCGCCCACCACCAGCGGCGAGCGCAATGCGAAGATGCTGCGGTCCTTGGGCCGGGGCCTGAGTTCGAGGTCCAGGGTCTCGTCCTTGAGGCTGATCTGGCCCTTGCCGACGATGATCGTATCCTGGGAATCGAACGCGAGCGAGCGTGCGTTCATCACGCCGTCGCTCACCGCGAAATCGCCGAAGGCGCAGCGGATCGGCACGGTCCGGTCCTGGATGACCAGGAACTTCAGGGCCTCGGCGATATCCAGTCCCGCCAGTTCCATCAGCAGGTTACTGATCCGACCCTTGCCCATACCGAGCGTGATGTCGCCGTCGGCGCTGCCGAGCATCGCGGCAATGGAGTTGCCGGTGCCGGTGACGGCGATGCTCCCGCTCACGCGCCCGATCGCGTCGCGCGCCACTTTCACATCGGGGAACAGGCTGCCCAGGTTGAGGCCGCGTGCCTGTATGTCGGCACGGGTACGGATTATGGACCGGCGCGCGTCCATCCGGATGGTGGAGCGGATGTCGCCGCCGGCGACGCCGAAATTCAGTGGATCCAGCCTCAGCAGGCCGCCTTCGAGCTGGAGGTGCGCGTCCATGTCGTCGATGGGCAGGCCCGGTGCCTCGATCCGTGTGGCCTTCAGGCGCACGTCCGCATCCATGGCGCGCAGCCGCTCCAGGTTGTAGGGCGTCCGCGGCAGCACTTTGGCTGCCGCAGCCAACTTCGCCGCTTGCGCCTCGGCCTGCGCATTCGACGCTTCTCCCGATCCGGTCTGCGGCGGTGCGCCCACGAATCCGCCCAGATCGTCCAGGTCCAACCGTCTGGAGACCAAATTCGCGATCAACACCGGGCGTTCGCCCCCGGCTTGGAATTCGGCCGTACCCCTGAGGTCGCTGTCGCCGACCCTCCCGCTGAAGTCGCGGTACCGCCAAGTGTTGCCTGCGCGGGTCAGGCGCCCATCGAAGCGGTAAGGCGGCGTTGGCGGCATGGTGATGCCGGTGAGCGGGTAGAGGTCTTCCAGATCCTGACCTGCAAGACCCAGCTGCAGGTCGAAGTGCTGCAGCTCGAATGGATTGACCAGAGTGCCGCGCGCCTTCGCCTCGGTCGCGCCGGCGCTGGCGCGCAGGTCGATGCGGTAGGGCGTGTCGGTCTGGCCCAGCTCCAGCGGCGATTCGGCGCGTCCGGACACTTCGAAGTCGTTGCCCCTCCAGCGGCCCTTGCCGTCGATCTCGATCGGTGGCGCAGCGCCATCGCGGTTCGGCATGGCGCTGTCGATCGCGACGTCCACTTCGGTCCTGTCGACGGCGCTGGCGTAGCGCATGCGGCCGTCCTCGATCCAGAGCCTGCGCAGGGGCAGGGGCTCCTTGTTCGGTTCGTCCTTGCCGAACTCCCAGTTGCCCTTGCCGTCGGGTCCTGTTTCCAGCCTTATGTCCGGCTTGTCCAGCCTCACCAGCGGAAGACGAACCTGCCATCGAAACAGCAGGGGAAGCAGTTCCACCTGCAGCTCGGCGCGCTCGATGCTGGCCATCGTCGGGTTTTTGGACCAGGGGGCGTTGGCGAAGCTCAAGTCCTCGGCACGGACGGTGGTGATGCGGCCCAGGTCGACCTCCAGATCGCCTCCGATCACGAAATCGCGGCCGGTTTGCGCCTTGACCAGGCCCTGCACCGGCCACTTGAGCCAGTTCCAGTCGAACAGCAGGACCACGATCAAGAGCGCGATCGCCAGCGCGCCGCCACCCATCAGCACCGGCCGCGACGGCCTGCGACGATAGAACGGCAAGGATTCCGGTGGGTTGGTGGCCATGCGCGGACTGTTGGGTACGCCGCGTTCAAATCCCGCGAACAACGTGTCTGCATTCACACAACGCCTTCATTGAAGGCGCGGCATCAACACCTGCGCGGTGACCGCGATGTAATGGCAGACGCTGCCCCCGATCACGAACATGTGCCAGATGGCGTGCGAATAGCGCACCGACTCGCGGTGGTAGAAAAAGGTACCTAGGGTGTAGAGCACGCCCCCTGCCAGGAGCCAGCCCAGGGTCCATCGGTCCAGCGACTGCAGCAGCGGCTTGATCGCCACGATCACCAGCCAGCCCATGGCGATGTAGATCGCGGTCGACAGCCGTTTGAAGCGGCCGGTATGGAACAGCTTGAACACCACCCCTGCGACGGCCAGCGTCCAGATCGCGCCGAACAGCCCCCAGCCCCACGGCCCGCGCAGGCCGATCAACGTGAAAGGGGTGTAGGTGCCGGCGATCAGCAGGTAGATCGCACAGTGGTCGAAGACCTTGAGCCGACCCTTCGCCTTGGGGTGCTGGATCGAGTGGTACAGCGTCGAGGCCACGTAGAGCAGCAGCAGGGTCAACCCGAACACGATCGAGGCGCCGAGCTGCCAGCGGTCGCCGTAGATGGCGGCGAGCGTGATCAGCACGGCGCCGCCGGCCAGCGCGGCCATCGCGCCGAGGCCGTGGGTCAGGGCGCTGGCCAGTTCGTTGCGGAGGTCGGGTCGGGGAGTCGCGTCGGGCGCCATGGGGCACACGCTACCGCATGCGGCAGTTCGCCGAATGACGCGGTTCACTTATCGGTCAGATCAGGCCCACGCCGTGCGCATGCTCGCGCGTGGCCAGGAACTGCACATCGGGCGCGCGTTCCTGCGCCAGCTGCAGGTTGACGCGGGTGGGCGCCAGGTAGACCAGCTCGCCGGCGGCGTCCTC
>DATHAV010000146.1:0-2150 GCA_035296505.1 Pseudoxanthomonas sp. | reverse complement strand
CCTGCAGCAACAGAAGGCCGCGCGCGGCCGCCCGGTCGAGGATCTCGCCGGAGCGCCCGGCGTAGTCGGGCCGCAGCACCGCCCCCAGCATCAGCCCGCGGCCGCGCACGTGCGAGAACAGCGCCAGTTCCTCGTCGATCGCGGCCAGGCCGGCGCGCAGCGCCTGCGACTGCCGGACCACGTTGGCCGCGATCGCCGGCGACGCCAGCTTGCGCAGCGCGACCCGCGCCACCGCCGCGGCCAGCGGATTGCCGCCAAAGGTGGTGCCGTGGGCGCCGAACTGCATGGTTTCGGCGACCTTCGGCCCGGCCAGCAGCGCGCCTACGGGAAAGCCGCCGCCCAGCGCCTTGGCCAGGGTCACGATGTCGGGCGCGACGCCGTCCAACCAGTGCGCGAACAGCGCGCCGCTGCGGCCCATGCCGCACTGGATCTCGTCCAGCACCAGCAGCGCATCGAAGCGGTCGCACAGTTCGCGCACGCCCCGCAGGAAATCGTCGGCGGCGGGCATGACCCCGCCCTCGCCCTGCACCGGCTCGAGCATCACCGCGGCCACGTCGCCGGCCTCCATCGCCGCTTCCAGCTTAGGCAAATCGTTGAAATCGGCGTAGCGGAAGCCGCCGGGCAGCGGCTCGTAGCCCTCGTGGTACTTCGGCTGCGCGGTGGCGGTGACCGCAGCCAGCGTGCGGCCGTGGAAGCTGCCGCGGAAAGTCACGATCACCCGGCGCTCCGGCGCGCGGCCCTGCGCCGCGGCCCACTTGCGCACCAGCTTGATCGCCGCCTCGTTGGCCTCGGCGCCGGAGTTGCACAGGAACACGCGCTGGGCGAAGCGCGAGGCCTCGACCAACTCCTGCGCCAGCCGCAGCGGCGGCTCGCTGTAGAACACGTTGCTGGTGTGCCACAGCCGCCCGGCCTGTTCGGTCAGCGCGGCGACGAGGTCGGGATCGCCGTGGCCCAGGCCGCACACCGCGATGCCGGCGGACAGATCGATGTACTCGGCGCCGTCGCGGTCCCACACCCGCGCGCCCTGGCCGCGTTCCAGCACCACCGCGCGCGGTCGGTACACCGGCAGCAGGTACTGCTGGCCGCTGGCGATAAGGCGTGCGGTGGCGGAGTCGGACATGGCTTCGATGTGCGGCGGGAGTGGACGCGCCATTCTCCACAATCCCGCCACCGCCATGGGGGCAGAATGGGCCGGTGATGTTCCTTTCGTCCCCCCAGCTGAACCCGGCCGCCGCTTCAGGACTGCGCCGTCGCTGGTTCGGCATCATCTTCTGGCATGAGCCGGGCTGGTTCGACCTGCTGCTCATCGGCGCCATACTCGTCAGCGTGCTGGCCGTGCTGGCCGTGCTGCTGGACAGCGTGGCCGCGATCCACCTGCGCTGGTACCAGTGGCTGCTGGCGATCGAGTGGTTCTTCACCCTGCTGTTCACCGTCGAGTACGTGGCGCGGCTGTGGGTGGTGCGCAAGCCGCTGCGCTATGCGCTCAGCAGCTGGGGCGTGATCGACCTGCTGTCGATCCTGCCCACCTATATATCGCTGTTGCTGCCCGGCGGCCAGGCGCTGATGGTGGTGCGCATCCTGCGCGTGTTCCGCATCCTCAAGCTGACCCAGTACCTGGCCGAGGGCAACCTGCTGGTCAGCGCGATGCTGCGCAGCCGGCGCAAGATATTCCTGTTCGTGTCGGCGCTGCTGACCATCATCATGATCTTCAGCGCGCTGATGTACCTGATCGAAGGGCCCGAATACGGCTCACTAGCATCCCACCAGCATGCAGTGGGCGGTGGTGACCATGGCCACCGTGGGTTACGGCGACATCTCTCCGGAAACCACCCTGGGGCGCCTGGTGACCTCGTGCTGATCCTGATCGGCTACAGCATCATCACCGTGCCCACCGGCATCTACACCGCCGAACTGGCCAATACCCTGCGCGATTCGACGACGACACATAAAGATGGATAAACGTGGCTGTACCCAATGCGGACTGCAAGGGCATAACGCAACTGCCCGCTTCTGCCGCGACTGCACGCAAGTGCTGCCGGAGTCCGCGGGCTGATTAAACGTTTCCAACCGCTTGGCTCCCACGAGGCAATTACGCCTCCGGGAGACGAAAACATGGCAACTAGCAAAAGCACACCACAAAGCATCGACGA
>DATHAV010000145.1:0-1517 GCA_035296505.1 Pseudoxanthomonas sp. | reverse complement strand
CCTCGTCCTGCTGACCGCACTCCCGAGCGGCTGCGCCAGCGCCGGCGGGTGGGTCGAGCTGAAGGGCCAGCGCTACCGGGTGGAAGTGGCCAACGACGACCTGGCGCGCGCGCGGGGCCTGATGTTCCGCGACGAACTGGCCGCCGGCACCGGCATGCTGTTCGTCCACGAACGCGAGGAGCCGCAGGCGTACTGGATGAAGAACACCCGCATCCCCCTGGACATCCTGTATTTCGACAGCGCGCGCCGGCTGGTGGCGCAACAGCGCGACGTGCCGCCGTGCTCGGCCGGCGACCGCTGCCCGTCCTACCCGAGCAACGCGCCGGCGCGCTACGTGCTGGAGCTCAACGCGGGCGAGGCGGCGAAGCTGAATCTCGCCGACGGCGATCGACTGCGGTTCGGGCCGGGAATCCCCGAGCGGCCCTGAGCACTTGATTGTGGCCGCGATCGGCCGCACTCTGCGGGCCATGGGGTACCGACTGACATTGCCCGACTGGAGCGCGCTGGCGACGCAGGCCGACGACGCCCTGCCGCTGCTGGGAACCGCGCTGCTGATCGCGCGCGACGAATATCCCGGCCTGGACGCCGACCTCTACGATACGCTGGTCCAGAGCCACGCCGAGCACCTGCGCGTGGAGATCGAATCGATCGACGCCTGGCCGGTGAAGATGGCGGTGATCAACCGGCACCTGTTCGAGGAGTTGGGCTACACCGGCAACCACGACGAGTACTACGACCCGCGCAACAGCTACTTGAACGAGGTGTTCGAGCGCCGCCTGGGCAACCCGATCTCGCTGGCGATGGTGCAGATCGAGGTCGCGCGCCGGCTGGGCGTGCCGCTGGACGGGGTGTCGTTCCCCGGCCATTTCCTGGTGCGCCTGCCGGTGGACGACGGCATCCTGGTGATGGACCCGTTCAACGGCGGCCGCCCGCTGGGCGCCGACGAGCTGCGCGAGCGCGCCAAGCCGCACCTGGGCGGCGACATTCCCGACGACAACGCCCTGCTGCACATCCTGGACCCGGCCTCGCACCGCGCGATCCTGATCCGCATGCTGCGCAACCTGCATGGCGTGTACGCCGAGCGCGACGAGTGGGACCGCGCCGCGCGCAGCGCCGACCGGGTGCTCAAGCTTTCGCCGGACCAGCCCGAAGCCGTACGCGACCGCGGCCTGGCCTACCTGAAGATGGACTATCGCCCGGGCGCACGGCAGGACCTGGCGCACTACCTGCAGCTGGCGCCGTATGCGGACGATGCCGGCGCGCTGCGCGAACGCCTGGTGGAGCTGAGTGTCGGGCGTTCACTGATGCACTGACGCGGGTTTGCCCGCGCTGCGGCAGCGATTCACTTCCAGCCAATAGGCGACGCCGCGCGTTCCGGCGATAACGGTCGGCTTCGGACGCGGATCAGTCGACTTCGACCATCTCGAAATCGTCCTTGGTCACGCCGCAGTCCGGGCAGGTCCAGGTGCCGGGAACGTCGGTCCATCGCGTCCCCGGCGCGATGCCCTCCTCCGGCA
>DATHAV010000144.1:0-3283 GCA_035296505.1 Pseudoxanthomonas sp. | reverse complement strand
GTCGGCGACTCGGTGAAGGCCAGCCTGTCCAAGCTCACCAACGTGCTGGCGACCGTGCCCAACTTCGATTATCGCGTCGAAGGCAGCAAGCTGACCGGGCTTGCCCTGGTGCAGTTGCCCGCCGAGAACCTGCTGGTGGTCAACGCCGGCAACATCGAGCGCAACAACGAGACCATCAAGGCGTCGATCAAAGCCAACCAGGAGTGGATCAAGCGCGTGATGGACAGCAACGGCCTGGAACCCGCGGGTCCGGTGCGCATCATCACCACCGACTTCGGTGCCGAAAAGTATGCGTTCGACGTGGCCCAGCCGGTGCGCAAGCGCAGCGCTCCGTCCCCGGCCAATGCGTCCGACGACAACCAAGGAGATGCCGCCACCGCGAATGCCGCGCCGCCGGCCGCACTACCCAGCGAGCCGCTGGAAAACGTGAAGGTGGAAGGCACGCCGGTGGAATACGTGCGCGCGGAGCCACGCACGGCCGCCAAAGCCAGCTATATCGGCTACATGGCCGAACTGGACGCGGTGCGCAACTCGCTGCGCGCCTGGGCCATGACCAACGGCTACGAGGTCGCCGACCGCCCCTACGAATCGTGGAAGGGCGGGGTCGAGCAGGCGTTTACCGCCGAGGGCAGCTTCGACGTGTTCTGGTCGATCAAGCAGTAACGGCAACGGAGCGACCATTCCGCTGCGGATGAAGACAACGCGCCGCTCATGCGGCGCGTTGCGATTCGGGGAGCCGGAACTCCCGCCACCAGCCCGGACGCCGCATTGTGAGACCCCCATGCCGCTGAACTACGACCGCTGCCAGCGCAAACCATCGTTGCTGGCGTTCGCGGGCGCGCTGACCGCGGCCAGCGCGGTGGGCTTGGGCGCCTACGCCGCGCATGGCGTCGCCGACCCCGGTGTCCGGTCCACCCTCCAGATGGCCTCGCTCTACGCGTTCGGGCACGGGGTCGCACTGGCGGCGCTGGCGCCCGGCACCGCGCGGCTCGCGGGTCGAGCGGGGCTGTACCTGATCCTGCTCGGCACCTTGGCGTTCTCCGGCAGCCTAGTCCTGGACGCAATGGCCGGCACCGGCACGCGGTTGGCGCCGTCGGGCGGCATCGCCATGATCCTGGGCTGGCTGGTCTGGGCCCTGGACGCGCTCAGGCGCTGAGGCCGCCGATGCCTCGCCACCCCCGTGGATTCGACACCGAGGCCGCGTTCGAGTATCTGAGCCGGCGCGACCGCAAGCTCGGCGCATGGATGAAGCGCATCGGCTACCTGGAGCCCCAGCCTGGCTGGCGCAAGACCTTCGATCCGGTGGATGCGCTGGCGCGGGCCATCCTGTACCAGCAACTCAGCGGCAAGGCCGCGGCCACCATCGTGGGTCGGGTCGAAGCGGCCATCGGCAGCACCCGGCTGCATTCCGATACCTTGTCCCGCATCGACGATGCCACCCTGCGCGCCTGCGGCGTGTCCGGCAACAAGGCGCTGGCCCTGCGCGACCTGGCCTCGCGCGAATCCGCCGGCGAGATTCCCGGCCTGCGGCGGATGTCGGGCCTGCACCAGGACGACATCGTCGCCGCGCTGGTGCCGGTGCGCGGCATCGGCCGCTGGACGGTGGAGATGATGCTGATGTTCCGCCTGGGCCGGCCCGACGTGCTGCCGGTCGACGACCTCGGCATCCGCAAGGGCGCCCAGCGCGTGGACGCGCTGCACTCCATGCCCACGCCGAAGGAACTCGCCGCACGCGGCGAACGCTGGGGGCCTTACCGCACCTACGCCAGCTTTTACCTGTGGCGCATCGCCGACGAGGCGGTAAAGGCGAATGCGCCGACCAAGCGGTCGCAGGGCTAGAACCTGTTACGGCTGCGTCGGCAGATAGGGGCTCTTGCCGATAAATGCGCTGGACCTCGAGGGTGGTGATCTGATCGAAAAGGGACGTCGCCACCTAGGCGAACGCCGGGACACAGTTTGGTCATGCGCCTCTTCGACTTTTTCCCAAGGTAGTTCTAGGCTTTGGCTCCTATCTCCAGACAAGCAAGGCAACAGCAAAGGCTTCCGCCTTTGGCGGGTTACTTTTGTTTCGGCAAAAGTAACCACTGCGCAGCGAAGCGGAGCGAACGGCAAAGCCGGCCCGGAGGGCGAGCGCGCAGCGCGAAGTAAAACCATGGCGCCCGACGCGCGCTGGCGATGGAGCCGCCGGTGCCCTGCGCTCCTCGCGCAAAGGGTGCGGCGCCCAAACTCGCTGCGCTCAAACAAGGGCGCCTTTCCCCTTTGCGCTGCGGTGCTCGGCGCGCTTCAAGGGCGCGGCAGAGCAAGCGCAAAGCGCACAGGCGGGCTCAAAGCATTCAAGGCGGCAGGCTTCACCCTACAAGCTATCCTTAGCGGTACCTACCTCCCCACGCAAGCAGCTTGCGCTTGCTCTGGCTCTTGCTTTAGTCGAGCCGTAAAGCGAGCCGAGCACCGCAGCGGAAGGCGGCAGGAGAGGCGCCCTTGGTTGAGCGAAGCGAGTTTGGGCGCCGTGCCGCCTTTCGCGAGGAGCACAGGGTACCGATGCGGCTCCACCGCATCGGCGAGTGCCGGGCGAAAACGGTTTTGGTTCCTTTTGCCAAGACAAAAGGAACTCGCGCAAAGCGCGAAAGCTTTAAGACTTTCTGGTCGATCTACGAGATGCGCAGAATGAACTAAGGGCTGGAAAAGGTTTTGTGACCACTGGCCAAATCCAGGATCATTCCTCCGCTACCTGCAGCACCAGCTTACCGAAGTTCTCGCCCGTGAACAGCTTGACCAGCGTCTCGGGAAAGGTCTCCAGGCCGAACACCACGTCTTCCTTGGACTTCATGCGGCCGTCCTTGAGGTACTGCGACATCTCGGCGATCGCCTGCGGGTAGCGGTCGGCGTAGTCGAACACCACGATGCCTTCCATGCGCGCCCGGTTGACCAGCAGCGACAGGTAGTTCTTCGGGCCCTGCACGGCGGTGGTGGTGTTGTACTGCGAGATGGCGCCGCAGATGACGATGCGGGCCTTGCGGCGGATGCGGCCCAGCACCTGGTCCAGGATCTCTCCGCCGACGTTGTCGAAATAGATGTCCACGCCGTCGGGGCAGTGGGTCTTCAGGCCTTCGCGCACGTCCTCGTTCTTGTAGTCGATGCACGCGTCGAAGCCGAGTTCCTGCACCACCCAGTCGCACTTGGCCTTGCCGCCGGCGATGCCGACCACGCGGCAGCCCTTGATCTTCGCGACCTGGCCCACCGTCTGGCCCACCGCGCCCGACGCGCCCGACACCACCAGGGTTTC
>DATHAV010000143.1:0-5215 GCA_035296505.1 Pseudoxanthomonas sp. | reverse complement strand
CGGTTGTTACCGCGGCGACGGGGAGTTCCCGCGGCAGCTCGCCCTGGACGTACACGGTATGGCCCAGCGCTTCCAGCCAGCCGCATTGCTGCGCGGACCAGAGCTCGCTCACGGCGGCGCCTCCGGCAGCTTGCGCCAGCGCCGCCACAGCCAGTAGCCCGGCCCCGACAGCGCGTACATCACGCCGATCGCCAGCAGCGCACGCGGCAGGTCCATCGCCAGTATCGCGATCACGATCGGCACCAGCAGCAGAGCGAAGAACGGAATGCGATCGGCACGGGCCCCGCCTTCGCCGCTGCCCTTGAAGCTCCAGAAGCGGATGCGGCTGACCATCAGCAGCGCCGCCGCCAGGGTCACGCCGAGCGCCACGAAACGCAGCTGTTCGCCCGACCAGCCCAGCTCGCCGTCGGCGAACGCCCACACGAACGACATCATCAGTCCGGCGGCGGCCGGACTGGCCAGGCCGATGAACCAGCGCTTGTCCACGCTGCCGACCTGGGTATTGAAGCGCGCCAGGCGCAGCGCGGCGCACGCCGCGTACAGGAACGCGATCGCCCAGCCCACCCGGCCCATGACGCTGCCGTCGAACTTCAGCGCCGACAGCGACCAGTGGTACATCACCAGCGCCGGCGCCATGCCGAAGCTCACCAGGTCGGCCAGCGAGTCGTACTGCACGCCGAAATCGCTGCTGGTGCCGGTCAGCCGCGCCACGCGTCCATCGATGCCGTCCATGACCGCGGCGATGAACACCGCCACCGAGGCCTGCACGAAGTCGCCGTTGGCCGCGGCGATGATCGCGTAAAAGCCCGCGAACAGCCCCGCCGTGGTGAACAGGTTGGGCAGCAGGTAGATGGTGCGCGAGCGCGTGCCGTGCTTGTTTTCGTCCATGCGTCGCAGTTTATCCCAAGGCGGCGACTTGCCAGCCTGGCCCGGCGATGCTGCAATCGCCCCTCCGTACCCTTTCTGCCACCGGAGGCCGCCATGCGCGCCCTGTCCACGCACCCGCTCCTGTCCCGCGCCGGCCTGCTGGTCCTGCTGGCCGCCCTCGCGTCCGCCGCGTCCGCCCAGCAGGTCTACCAGTGGAAGGACGCCAACGGCGTGACCCACTATTCGGACAATCCGCCGCCCACCAGCCAGAAGGCGCAGAACCGGCGCATCGACAACCGCGGCGCGGTGGTGATCGAGGCGCCGGCGGCGGCGGCCGAAGACCCCCAGTGCACCCTCGCCCGCCGCAATCTGGTCCTGCTCTCGGGCACGGGCGCGGTCCAGCAGGACACCGACGGCGACGGCAAGCCCGACACCAACCTGGACGAACAGGGCCGCGCCAATCAGCGCAATCTGGCCGAGGCTTCGGTCAAGGCCTACTGCAAGCCTGCGCCCGTGGTCACCGTCGCGGGCGGCTGAGAGCCCGGCGTGCGGGCCGCATGGGCCGTCGCGGCGGGGCTCGTGCTGGGCACCGGCGTGGCCTGGTGGCTGTCGCGCGAAAGCCCCCGAGCAGACGACGCTGAAACAGCAGCGCGCACAGCGCGCCGCCGCGGACCACGCCCGCGACGCCCGCCCTTCCCTGTACCGTTGGCGCGACGCCGGCGGGGTGCTGCAGATCACCGACAGGCCGCCCAGGGACCGCCCGTTCGAGCGCATCGAGCAGCAGCCGGACCGGGCCATCGAGATACGCGGCGAGCGCTCCGACTGAAAGTCCCCGGCCGCAGCAGGCGGCCGCAGCTGGCAAAATGCCTGCCCCTCGCCTCGAAGCCCGCCTGATGCGCCTGTCGCAGTTCCATATCCGCACCGCCAAGCAAACCCCCGCCGATGCGGAGATCGTCAGCCACCGGCTGATGCTGCGCGCAGGCATGATCCGCAAGCTCGCCTCCGGCCTCTACACCTGGTCGCCGCTGGGCCTGCGCGTATTGCGCAAGGTGGAGCGCGTGGTGCGCGAGGAGATGAACCGCGCCGGCGCCATCGAGATGCTGATGCCCACGGTGCAGCCGCGCGAGCTCTGGGACGAGTCTGGACGGTGGGAGAAGTTCGGCGGCCAGCTGCTGAAGATCGTCGACCGCAAGGACGCCGAATACTGCTTCGCGCCCACCGCCGAAGAGGTCATCACCGACTGCGCGCGCAACGAGCTGGCCAGCTACAGGCAGCTGCCGGTGAATTTCTACCAGATCCAGACCAAGTTCCGCGACGAGACCCGCCCGCGTTTCGGGGTCATGCGCGCGCGCGAGTTCCTGATGAAGGACGGCTACTCCTTCCATCTGGACCAGGCCGACCTGGTGCGCGAGTACGACAACATGCATGCCGCCTACAGCCGCGTGTTCACCCGCCTTGGCCTGCGCTTCCGGGCGGTGCAGGCCGATTCGGGCGCGATCGGCGGAGACGCCTCGCAGGAGTTCCACGTGCTGGCCGATTCGGGCGAGGACGCGATCGCGTTTTCGACCGCGTCCGATTATGCGGCCAACGTCGAAACCGCCACGGCCGCCGCGCCGGGACCGCGACCGGCGGCGACCGAACCGATGCGCAAGATCGCCACCCCCAGCCAGCGCACCTGCGAAGAGGTCGCTGCGCTGATGGATATCCCGCTGCAGCGCACGGTCAGGTCGCTGGCCCTGGTCGCCTCCGGCGGTTTCGCGCTGGCGCTGCTGCGCGGCGATCACGCGGCCAACGAGATCAAGCTCGGCAAGGTCGAGGGCCTGTCCGGCTACCGAATGGCGACCGAAGCGGAAATCGCCGAGTTTCTCGGCAGCGAACCCGGCTTCCTGGGTCCGCTGAATCCGGCCAAGCCGATCCGCGTGATCGCCGACCGCGAGGTGGCGGCGATGGCGGACTTCGTCGTCGGCGCCAATGAAACCGGCTTCCACATCGCCGGCGTCAACTGGGGCCGCGACCTGCCGGAGCCGGACGCCGTGGCCGACCTGCGCGACGTGGCGCACGGCGACCGCGCCGAGGACGGCGGTGAGCTGCGGATCGCGCGCGGCATCGAAGTGGGCCACGTGTTCCAGCTGGGCCGCAAGTACACCGAGGCCTTGAACGCGACGGTGCTGGACGAGAACGGCAAGGCCGTGCCGATGCTGATGGGCACCTACGGCATCGGCGTTTCGCGCATCGTGGCGGCCGCCATCGAGCAGAACCACGACGACGCCGGCATCGTGTGGCCCGAGCCGATGGCGCCGTGGTCGGTCGCCATCTGCACCATCAACCCGAAGAACGACCAGGCCGTGGCCGACGCCGCGCAGCAGCTGTTCGATGCGCTGGAGGCGGCGGGCGTGGAGGCGGTGATCGACGATCGCGGCCTGCGTCCGGGACCGATGTTCGCCGACATCGAACTGATCGGCGTTCCGCATCGCGTGGTGGTCTCGGAACGCGGGCTGGCTGCGGGCAGTTTCGAGTACCGGGCGCGCCGTGCGGAAGCGGCGGAAAACCTTTCGCGCGCGCAGCTGCTGGAGAAGCTCTGCGGCTGAAGCAGCGCGGCAGACGCCCCCACATTCATTCCACTGGCCTGCCCGCGACGAAGCCCGATTTAAATCGGCGGTTTGAAAATCGATTATCATCAGCCTGCGGCGGCATCCCTTGCCGCGGTTTTTATCCTTACTGGAGAGATTAATGTCGATCGATCTGCGCGGCCTTTCGGCCAAGGAACTGGAAGCACTCATTGCCAAGGCCAGGCAGCAACACACCGTCATCGCCAAGCGCACGCCCATTGCCACGGTGCGCGGCAAGATCCTCAAGTTCGCCAAGGCCGAAGGCTATACGCTGGAAGAACTGTTCGACGGCAAGCCGGGCAAGACCGCCGGCAAGGCCGCGAAGAAGGCGGCGGCAAAGAAAACGGCGCGAAAGTTGGGCAAGGTGGCGCCCAAATACCGTAATCCCGCCAACCGCAAGGAAACCTGGACCGGCCGCGGCAAGCAGCCGCGCTGGATGGCGGCCCTGGTCGAAAAAGGCAAGAAGCCCGAGGATTTCCTGATCAAGCAGAAGTGACCGGGATCGGGTCCTGAGCAAGACGCCGGCTTTCGCCGGCGTTTTTTCTACGGCTGTCTCCACGATGGGGCAACGGCCATGTGCGGCAAAGCGGTTCAGAGATTCTTGCGCGCAGGCAGCAGCAGGTTGCCGAACAGCACTCCGGCCACCAGCGCCAGCATGATGTTGAGCACCGCCAGCAGCGCCGTGTTGCCCGCGCCCACATCCTGCTGCTGGACCAGGCTCAACAGGCCGCGCAGGCTGGCGCTGCCGGGCACCAGCATGATGATGCCCGGTACGCGGATAATAGCCCCGGGCTTGTTGGCCCAGCGCGCGAAGGCATTGCCCGCGGCGGTCAGCACCAGCGCCGAGAGGAAGATTCCGACCGGATTGCCCCATTGGCTGCCGGCATGGCGGGATATGAGATAGCCGCCGATCGCCGCCGCCATGACCCACAGATAATCCCGGCGGGCGGCCTTGAACAGGATGGCGAACGCGTAGGCGGCCAGCACCAGCGCCACCCATTCGACCCAGTCCGGCTGTGGACGCAGCGCGCGTATTTCCGGATAGAAGCCGATCAGCCTGGCCAGTTCGATCGCGATCACGCTGCCGATGGTGAGCTTCAGCACCGTGGCGATCGCGCCGGCGAAGCGCGCCACGCCGGACACCAAATGCTGGCTGGTGAGTTCGTTGACCGCATTGGTCAGCGCCAGGCCCGGAAGCAGCACCACCAGCGAGGCGATGATCACGGTGTTGAGGTTGAGCGGCTGCGCCAGATTGGCCACCAGCACCGCGACCAGGCCCGCGAGCAGCGCCGACACCGCGTCGCTGGCCTCCTTGAGCGCGGGGCGGTTTTCGGCCAGCCGCGAAAGCAGGCCGATCAGCAGGCCGATCAGCGCCGCGGTGCCGATGTCGATCCACGGCAGCCGCCACAGGCCCGCAACCGATCCCGACGCCAGCGCGAAAGCGGCCACCTGCGTCGCCTGCCAGCGCCGGCTCGGCCTGCGGTCCAGGCCCCGCAGCGCGGTCTGCCCCTGGGCGATGCTCATCGCGCCGGCGGCCACGGCTTCGGCGATCCGGTCGGCCTCGCACAGCTTGTGAAGGTCGTTCTCCCCCGGCGCGAGGCGGATCACGCGGGTCGCATCGCGTTCCCCCAGGGCACGCGCCGGGTCGCTGAAGCTCAGGATCAGGCCGGTCGGGCTCGACCAGGGTTCGCATTCCAGGCCCAGCTGGGAGGACAGCGCGATCAAGGCACCCTCCAGCC
>DATHAV010000142.1:0-2888 GCA_035296505.1 Pseudoxanthomonas sp. | reverse complement strand
GCTGCAGGAGGACGATCCGCACGCGCGGCTGGACCGGATGCTGCAGCTGATGCCGTAAGTTCCGCGCCCGCTCCGAGGCCCGCTCATTGCCGCTCGTCGCTGCGCACGCGCAGCACCGGGTGTCCGGATCGGGGATGCGGCTCGGTGCGGTGGGCGAGGGGGCCGAGGTCGGCGGTCAGCAGCTCGAGCGAGTCCAGCGCCTGCGGCAGGGGGCGCCACAGGCTGACGAGGTCGAACGCGCGGTAGTGGCGCAGGGTCTGCACACTGCCGATCCACAGCGGCTGCGCGCCGGGCTGCAGCCTTACCGGCGCGGCCCACAGGCGCAGGGCCAGCTGCTCCTGGCCATCGCGGCCGGGACGCAGCATCAGCAGGGTCTCGGCGCGGGTGTCCAAGGTGGCGGGAAGCACGGGCCGCTGCGGCGCCTCCCGGTCCTTGTCCAGCAGCTGCACGGCCGAATGCCAGCCGGCCTGCCGCTGCACGCGCCAGCCCTCGGACTGCAGCTGGCGCACCAGCGGCGCCAGCGGGCCGGCGAGCTGCACGTCCAGCGGCCAGCGCTGCGCGTCGTCGAGCTCGTTGCGGCGTTGCGGCAGGCTGGACCACTCCTGCGTCCACCACCGCGCCAGCGGCATGTCCGAGGGCTCGATCGCGGCATCGAACTGCGCCAGCGTGCGGTCGATGCTGCGCGGCGCGTGCCACAGCGCCGCCGCCGCCAACGCGCCGTAGAACAGCCACGCCAGCGGCTTCATCCACAGCGAGCGCACGCTGCGGCGACGGTAGGCGACGCCCAGCACCAGCAGCCACACGATGCCGAACAGCATTCCGCCGATGACGTCGCTGAGCCAGTGCGCGCCCAGGTACACGCGCGAGAACCCGACCAGCGCCACCACCAGGCCCGACACCATGTACGGCCATACGCGATCGCGCCCCGGCAGCTCGCGCGCGATCAGCACCGCGAAGAAACCAAAGGCGATGGTGGACATGGTCACCGCGACCGAAGGAAAGCCGAAGCCGCCGCCGACCGAGGGCGGCGTCGGGATGTCGACCATCGCGCCCAGCCACTCGGTCAGCGCCAGGCCGAAGGCCAGCGCCGCCAGCCAGTGCGCGGCCGCCATGTGGCGCTTGCGCCAGACCAGGTACAGCAGCACCAGCGCCGAGGCCGGGGCCAGAACCTGCGCGTCGCCCAGGGACGCGAGCGCCGCCATCGGGGGGTCGGCCAGCGGGTTGCGCAGGCCCTGCATGAGCTGGAACACCGCCAGGTCCAGCGGCAGCGGTTCGCCGCTCCCCAGCACCAGGGCCAGGAACGCGAACCATAGCCAGCCGATCACTAGCAGCAGCACCGCCAGCAGCGCCAGCGACAGCGACTGGCGCCGCTGCGGATCGAACACCGCGATCGAATACCGCCCCAACACCGGATGCGCATGCGACCACGCCAGTGCGCGCGCCAGCAGCGCATCGGCATGCGCCGCGAACCAGCGATAGCTGTACAGCACCAGCGCCCACGCCAGCCCCAGCACCACCAGCAGCAGCAGCAGCACCACGGCCAGGCGTCCGGCGACCGCGGCCACGGCGTCGTAGGCCTCGCCCAGGATCCACCCCGGCGCCAGCAGCAGCACCGCCCAGCTGGCGGCGGAGAACAGGCTCGCCAGCGTGTAGCGCCGCACCGGCATGCCGGACATGCCCGCGATCGCCGGCACGAACGGCCGGATCGGTCCGGCGTAGCGGGCGATGAGAATGCTCTTGACCGCATTGCGCCTGAACAGCGCCTCGCCGCGCGCCAGCAGCTGGGGGTACCTGCGGAACGGCCAGTGGCCGCGCAGCTGTCCGCCCCAGCGATGGCCCACCCAGTAGCTGACGGCATCGCCGAAGAACGCGCCCAGCGCCGCGCAGGCCACCGCGTAGGGGCCCGAGAGCTCGCCGAGCCCGATCAACACGCCGACCGCGAACAGCAGCGGCATCGCCGGCACCACCGTCCCCACCACGACCAGCGCGTCGCAGAACGCGATGGCGAAGATCGCGGCCCCCGCGGCGACCGGATGCGCGCTGATCCAGGCCAACAGGTTTTCCAACCAGGTGGGGTTCATTGGCGCCGATTATAGGCGGCCGGGCGGAGCATCCCGACTAAACTGCCGCCATGCAGACGGCGCCCGCCATCGAGGTCCAGGCCCTCAAGTCCGACAGCTTCGGCCGCATCGCGCTGATGCGCGGCGACGCCGGCCTGTTCGTCCGCCGCGATCTGTCGGCCACGCCGTGGTGGCTGCGAATCCCCGCGCGGCGCCTGGCGCGGCGCGAGGCCCTGGCGCTGCGCCAGCTGGCCGGGCAGGCGCAAACGCCGCAGCTGCTGGCCTGGGACGGCGTGCACCTCGACCGCAGCTTCATGGACGGCGTCGCCATGTACATGAACCCCCCGCGCGGCGACCTCGCGTATTTCCGCCAGGCGCGGCGCCTGCTGCAGCAGGTCCACCGGCGCGGCATCGCGCACAACGACCTGGCCAAGGAAGCCAACTGGCTGGTGCGCGCCGACGGCGGCCCGGCGCTGATCGACTTTCAGCTCGCGGTGCGCGGCCATCCGCGCTCGCGCTGGATGCGGCTGCTGGCGCGCGAGGACCTGCGCCACCTGCTCAAGCACAAGCGCATGTACTGCCGCGAATCGCTGACGCCGGTCGAACGGCGCCTGCTCAAGCGCCATTCCTGGCTGCGCGACCTGTGGTTCCGCACCGGCAAGCCGGTGTATCGCTTCGTCACCCGCAGGCTGCTGAAGTGGGAAGACAACGAGGGGCGCGGGCCGAAGCCGTGAGCGGAAGCGACTGAACCGAACCCATGAAGCTTCGGCCACCACGTAGCTATCACTTTAAAACAGCGATGGAAGCGGGCCCACACCAGCCGCACGC
>DATHAV010000141.1:0-2869 GCA_035296505.1 Pseudoxanthomonas sp. | reverse complement strand
CGCGCGCTTCCGGCGACAGCGCCAGCAGGTCCTGGCCCTGGTAGACCACCGAGCCTTCGGTGATCTCGTAGCCTTCGCGCCCCGACAGGATATTGCCCAGGGTCGACTTGCCGGCGCCATTGGGTCCCATCAGCGCGTGCGCCTGGCCGGGCTGCACTTCCAGCGACAGGCCTTTGAGAATGTCCTTGCCGGCGACGCGGGCGTGGAGGTTTTCGATCTTGAGCATTGGAGTGTTTTCGCCTCGATTCATCGGGAAGGGCAGCGGTTCACGGAGCCTTTATTCCTCCATGCTCAAGGAATTCCCCGCGCAGGTAGTCGATGCGCGCCCGTGTCATCCTGGTCCTAGCCTGGGCGTACAGCGCCGGGTACATCGAACCCTCCCTCGCGCGCGGATTAGCCTTGGTCGCGGCCGGGTAGCGCACGGCCAAGTCGGCATCGCGCAGCTGGATCCACAGGCGCTGCGCGGCCTTCAGCCTAGACAGCGCCGTATCGCCGGTGAGCTTGCCGCTCACTTCGCGGTGGACACTGTCGAGTTCGGCATCGGCGCGGGCAAGCTCGGCACCGGCGCAGGCGTTGACCGCCAGCTGGGTGCTGGCATCGGCGCACTCTTCGGCGGCGGATGCCGAAGCGGGGCCCGCCAGGGCCAGCAGCAGGGCGAGAGCGGAAAGCGTCTTCATCCCACCGACCCCTCCAGGCTCACTTCCAGCAGTTTCTTGGCCTCCACCGCGAACTCCATCGGCAGCTCGCGGAACACCTGCTTGCAGAAGCCGTCGACGATCAGGCTCACCGCGTCTTCCTGGCCGATGCCGCGCGAGCGGCAGTAGAACATCTGGTCCTCGGAGATCTTGGAGGTGGTGGCCTCGTGCTCGACCATGGCGTCCGGATGCTTGACCTCGATATAGGGAAAGGTGTGGGCGCCGCACTGCTTGCCGATCAGCAGGCTGTCGCACTGGGTGTGGTTGCGCGCGCCGGCGGCGGTCTTCTCCACCTTGACCAGTCCGCGGTAGGTATTCTGGCCGCGGCCGGCGCTGATGCCCTTGCTGACGATCTTGGACTTGGTGTTGCGGCCCACGTGGATCATCTTGGTGCCGGTATCGGCCTGCTGGCGGTGGTGGGTCAGCGCGACCGAATGGAATTCGCCGACCGAATCGTCGCCCAGCAGCACGCAGGACGGGTACTTCCAGGTGATCGCCGAACCGGTTTCCACCTGGGTCCAGCTGACCTTGCTGCGCGCGCCGCGGCACTGCGCGCGCTTGGTCACGAAGTTGTAGATGCCGCCGCGGCCTTGCTCGTCGCCCGGGTACCAGTTCTGCACCGTGGAGTACTTGATCTCGGCGTCTTCCAGCGCCACCAGCTCGACCACCGCGGCGTGCAGCTGGTTCTCGTCGCGCATCGGCGCGGTGCAGCCTTCGAGGTAGGACACGTAGCCACGGTCCTCGACCACGATCAGGGTGCGCTCGAACTGGCCGGTGTGGCCGGCGTTGATGCGGAAATAGGTGCTGAGCTCCATCGGGCAGCGCACGCCCTTGGGAATGAACACGAAGCTGCCGTCGGAGAACACCGCCGAGTTGAGCGCGGCGAAGTAGTTGTCGGCCACCGGCACCACGCTGCCCAGGTACTGGCGGACCAGCTGCGGATGCTCGCGCACGGCTTCGCTCATCGAGCAGAAGATCACGCCCTTGTCGGCCAGCTCCTTGCGGAAGGTGGTGCCCACCGACACCGAGTCGAACACCGCGTCGACCGCCACGCCGGCCAGCTTGGCGCGCTCGTGCAGCGGCACGCCCAGCTTGTCGTACACGTCCAGCAGTTCCTGCGGCACCTCGTCCAGCGAGGCGTACTTGGCCTTGGGCGCGGAGTAGTAGCTGACCGATTGCCGGTCGATCGGCGCGATCCGCAGCTTGGCCCAGTCCGGCACCGGCATGGTCAGCCAGTGGCGATAGGCGGCCAGCCGCCAGTCGGTCATCCACTGCGGCTCGCCCTTCTTGGCCGAGAGCGCGCGCACCACGTCCTCGTCCAGGCCGGGCGCAAAGCTGTCCGACTCGATGTCGGTGACGAAACCGGCGTCGTAGCGGCGTCCCAGCTGCTCCAGGATGCCGGCGTTCTTGACCGGGGCGATGTCTGTTTCGGTGGCCATTGGCTGCCTATGGGGTCAGGAAGAAGCGACCTGCGGCGCGATGGGTCGGCGCCGGGGGTCGTGGGTGACTGCGGGGCTGGGAGCGGGAGGCTCGAGCATCTGCGCCAGGGTCACCGCCTGCAGGGCATCGGCGACCACGTCGTTGATCAGCCGCCAGTTGGCGCGTACGCCGCACTGGTGGGCGATGCCGCACCGGCCGTCGTGCTGGCTGCACTCGGTCATCGCCAGCGGGCCTTCGATGGCCTCGACGATCTGCTTGAGGGTGATGCCGCCCGCGTCGCGGCTCAACCTATAGCCGCCGTGCGCGCCGCGAATGCCCTCCAGCAGCCCCGCCTGGGCCAGCGGCTTGAGCAGCTTGCTTACCGTGGGCGTTTCCAGCCCCGAACGTTCCGCCAGCTCGGCCGCGCTCAATACCTCGCCCGTCCGCGCGGCGAGCACGGTCAGGACCACGGTGGCGTAATCGGTGAGCTTGGTGACGCGAAGCATCGGGTCGATCCTCAAACAGGACCGAAATTGTACTCTTTAATTTACGGCTGCTCCTGTCGGGTTCGGCTGCTTCAAGCTTCGGATTCAGCGGACGTCGTATCGTCCGTGTCGTCAGGGAGTCATGAACCCGCCGGCTTCGTGCGCGTGTCGCCGACGCGCGATCCCGATGACGCTGCACCGTAGTGCCATGCGAGCTCGCCGACCGCGCATGCCGACCGTCGCCGCACTGCATGGCCTTCATCCGACGCT
>DATHAV010000140.1:0-1769 GCA_035296505.1 Pseudoxanthomonas sp. | reverse complement strand
GGCTGGATCTCCAGCGCCAGGCGCTCGCCGTCGCGTTCGACCTCGATCATGGCCGCGCCGCCGCGCTCGCCCAGCTTCTGCACCAGCGGCGAGAGCTCCGAGAAACTCCGGATGGGTTCGCCGTCCAGCGCGGTGATGCGGTCGCCCGCCTGCAGCACGCCCTCGGCCGCCGCGCCCGGAGCGATGGTCTCGACCAGCGCCGGCTGCACCTGGTGCTGCCAGACCACCCCCGCCAGTCCGGCGACGTTTTCCTGGTCGAAATCCGCCGGCAGCGTCGACAGCGCCAGCTTGCGCACCCGCTCCCCGCCCTCGGCGTCGAGCAGCCGAAGCTGCAGGTCGCGCCGATCCATGGCCGCCTTGGTCATCGCCTGCAGCGCATCGCCCCAGGTGTTGACTGGTTCGCCGTCGATCGCCTCGATGCGCTCGCCTGCGCTGAGTCCCGCCTGCGCCGCCAAGCCTTGCACCGGACCCAGCGTGGCCGAGAAATCCTGGCGGCCGATCACGAACATCGCCCACAGCAGCCCCACGCACAGCACCAGGTTGGCGATGGGGCCGGCCGCGACCACCGCGATACGCTGCAGCACCGGCTTGCGGTTGAACGCCTGCGACACCTCCGAAGGCGGCAGGTTTCCCTCGGCCTCGTCCAGCATATTGACGTAGCCGCCCAGCGGGATCGCGGCGATGGCGAACTCGGTGCCGTGGCGGTCGTAGCGCGACCACAGGGGCTTGCCGAAGCCCACCGAGAACCGCAGCACCTTGACCCCGCAGCGCCGCGCGACCCAGTAATGTCCGAACTCGTGGAAGGTGACCAGCACGCCCAGCGCGACGATCATCCACCAGATTGAGCCAAGGATGTCGGTCATGCGGAGAGGGCGTGGCCTGCGTGGGTGGCGATGGCGTCGGCGGTAAACCGGCGCGCTTCCGCATCCGCCGCCAGCAGTGATTCCAGCGATCCGGCTGGACCCGCAGGCAGCGCGGCGAGGGCGGCTTCGACCAGCGCGGGAATGGACAGGAAACCGGTTCGGCCCTGAAGAAAGGCTGAAACCGCCACTTCATTGGCGGCGTTCAGTACCGCCGGCGCGGTGCCGCCGGCCTCCAGCGCCCGCCACGCCAGCGCCAGGCACGGGAAGGCATCGGTGTCGGGCGCCTCGAAATCGAGCCGCGGATGCGCCAGCAGGTCGAGCCCGGCGACGCCCGATTCGATCCGCTGCGGCCATCCCAGCCCGACCGCGAGCGAGGTGCGCATGTCCGGCAGGCCCATCTGGGCCAAGGTCGAGCCGTCTACGAACTCCACCAAGGAATGGACCAGGCTCTGCGGGTGCACCAGCACCCCCAGCCTTTCGCCGGCTATGGAAAACAGGTGGTGGGCCTCGATCAGCTCCAGGCCCTTGTTCATCAGCGTCGCCGAATCGACCGAAATCTTGGGTCCCATCGCCCATTTGGGATGAGCGACGGCCTGCGCGGGCGTCACCTCGGCCAGCGATGCACGGCTGCGTCCGCGGAAGGGTCCGCCGGAGGCGGTCAGCACGATGCGGCGCACATCGCCCTGAGTGTCGCGTGAACGCAGGCACTGGAAGATCGCGCTGTGTTCGCTGTCGATCGGAATGACCTCGGCGTTGGCGCGGCGTGCCGCGTACATCAGCAGTTCGCCGGCCAGCACCAGAGCTTCCTTGTTGGCCAGCAGTACGCGCTTGCCTGCCTGGACCGCAGCCAGGGTCGACTCCAGTCCAGCGGCGCCCACGATCGCCGCCACCACGGTGTCGCAGGCA
>DATHAV010000139.1:0-4623 GCA_035296505.1 Pseudoxanthomonas sp. | reverse complement strand
ACGCTTTGCCTCCTCTCCCTCGCCTGCGGGGGAGAGGGCTGGGGTGAGGGGGCAGACCAGCGAACCAAATCGAATCGCAAAAGAATTGATCCAACCGGAGCTGCCCTGGACTTCAACCGCCCAACCCGAAGCGATCCGCTTGCGCGCCCGCCTCAACCGGCTCGTGCGCGAGTTCTTCCACGCGCGCCAGGTGCTGGAGGTGGAGACGCCGATGATGTCGCAGGCGGGCAACACCGACCCCAACATCGCGTCGTTCGCGCTCGAGTTTTCCGGCCGCACCGACGGCGCGCCGCGCACGCGCTGGCTGCGGACTTCGCCGGAGTTCCCGCTCAAGCGCCTGCTCGCGTCGGGCGTGGGCGATTGCTATGAATTGGGCCGGGTGTTTCGCGACGGAGAGGCGGGCGGGCGGCACAACCCGGAATTCACCCTGCTGGAGTGGTACCGCGTCGGCTGGACGCTGCCTCCGTTGATCGACGAAACCATCGAACTGGTGCAGGCCGCGCTGGCCCTGGTCGGCCGGCAGGCGGCCGTCGCGCGCGTCAGCTTCCGCGATCTGTACCGCGAGCGCTTAGGGATCGATCCGCTGACCGCCGAGGTGGAAACGCTGCGCGCATCGGCCCCGGATATCGCGATCGATGGTGACGGCCTGACCCGCGACGACTGGCTCGACCTGCTGATGACGCACCGGCTGCAGCCGGAATTCGCGCACGACCAGCTTGTTGCGGTCCACGACTGGCCCGCCAGCCAGTGCGCACTGGCGCGCATCCGCGAAGACGACCCGCCGGTGGCCGAGCGGTTCGAGCTCTATCTGGGGCGGCATGAGCTGGCCAACGGCTATCACGAGCTGATCGATGCGGCGGAGCAGCAGGATCGCTTCGTCCGCGATCTGGACATCCGGCAATCGCGCGGGCTGCCGCCGACGCCGATCGACCGGCGCCTGCTCGCGGCCATGCGCCATGGACTGCCGGCCTGTGCGGGCGTGGCGCTGGGCGTCGATCGCCTGCTGATGGCGATACTGGCCACCCCGCGCATCGCCGACGTACTCGCTTTCGACTTCCACTGTGCTTGAACCGCGTCGGATGTCGATGGGCCGCCGCGTCGCCAGCGCCTAGAATGGCGGCATGGACACCGCCATCGACTACGAGCGCTACGACCGCATCCGCCCGATCCTGTGGACCGAGGATTCGCTGCAGCTGCTCGACCAGCGCAGGCTTCCCTTCCAGGTCGAGCATTTGGTCTGCACCACCAGCGACGAAGTGGCCGCGGCCATCCATGCCTTGGCGGTGCGCGGCGCGCCGGCGATCGGCATCGCGGCGGCCTGGGGCGTGGTGCTGGCGGCGCGGGCGATAGAGGCCGACGACGGTCCACAGGCCGCACTGAAGCTGGAGCCCGCGCTGCAGCGGCTCAATGCGGCGCGCCCGACCGCCGTCAACCTGGCGTGGGCGCTCGCGCGCATGCGCCGCGCACTGGCCGCCAGCGGCGCCGATTGGCGGCAGCGCCTCGCCCATGAGGCGCACGCCATCGGCGAAGAGGATCTGGCCGCCAACCGCCGCATGGGCGAACTGGGCGCGGCGCTGATCGAGGAAGGCAGCGGCGTGCTGACCCACTGCAACACCGGATCGCTGGCCACGGCCGGCTTCGGCACGGCGCTCGGCGTGATCCGCGCAGGCGTGGCGAAGGCTCGGATTACCCGCGTGTTCGCGGACGAAACGCGGCCGTGGCAGCAGGGCGCGCGCCTGACCGTGTGGGAACTGCAGCAGGACGGCATCGACGCCACCCTGATCGCCGACTCGGCCGCCTCGCACCTGATGAAGACCGGCACCGTGCAGTGGGTGATCGTGGGCGCGGACCGCATCTGCGCCAACGGCGACACCGCCAACAAGATCGGCACCTACCAGCTGGCGATCGCCGCGCGCCACCACGGCCTGAAATTCATGGTGGTGGCGCCGTCCTCGACCGTGGATATGGACACCGCCAGCGGCGAACTCATCGAGATCGAGGAACGCGACGCCAGCGAAATGTTCGGCATCGGCGGCGTGCGCCTGGTGGCCGAAGGCATCCGCGCCTGGAACCCGGTCTTCGACGTGACGCCGCACGATCTGATCGATGCGATCGTGACCGAGAAGGGCGTGATAGAGCGGCCGACGCCGGAGAAGATGCGTGCGGCTTTTCCTGCGTAACGGAAGACGCGTACTTGTCGATCGGCGCGTGCTGCGTGGAGTGGGCCAAGGAGCCTGATGAACACTTCTCCTCGAGCGCAATCTTCTCCGGCCGCACGGCTACCTTGCCAATGACGCTGGTCGTCTCGCTTTAACTGCCGAGGAAGTTCACTTCCAGCATCGGACCAAACCCCGGCGGCACCCAAATCTGGAGTGGGCGTTTCGAAAAAACGGGTGCGGCAAGGCCCAGCGAGGGCATGCCAACGAGGATCGTTTTACGCTTCTAAGTCGTTGTTTTATGGGCGTTCCACGGATGCTCCCGCAGGTCCATCCGTGGTACCATTCCGCGTTTGAAAATCCCCTCCGATCTCCAGCCTGCCGAACCCGCTTCGGCCGCCCGGTTTTTGGCCCGAGAACGCTAAGCACACGGAACCCGAATGGCAGAACTCGCCAAGGAAATCATCCCGGTCAATCTCGAAGACGAGATGCGCAGGAGCTACCTCGATTACGCGATGAGCGTGATCGTGGGCCGCGCGCTCCCCGACGTCCGGGACGGTCTCAAGCCGGTCCATCGGCGTGTGCTGTTCGCCATGAACGAGCTCGGCGCGCACAGCAACAAGGCGCACTTCAAATCCGCGCGAATCGTCGGCGACGTGATCGGCAAGTACCACCCGCACGGCGACCAGTCGGTGTACGACACGCTGGTGCGCATGGCCCAGCCGTTCTCGCTGCGCTATCTGCTGGTGGACGGGCAGGGCAATTTCGGCTCGGTCGACGGCGACTCCGCCGCGGCCATGCGCTACACCGAGGCGCGCATGTCGCGCCTGACCCACGAGCTGATGGCGGACATAGACAAGGAAACCGTCGATTTCCAGCCCAACTACGACGAGAAGGAACAGGAACCCACGGTCATGCCGACCCGGTTCCCGAACCTGCTGGTCAACGGATCGGCCGGCATCGCGGTCGGCATGGCCACCAACATCCCGCCGCACAACCTGTCCGAAGTGATCGACGGGCTGATCGCGCTGATCGACACCCCCGAGATCGACGTCGACGAACTGATGCAGTACATCCCGGGGCCCGATTTCCCCACCGCGGGCATCATCAACGGCACCGCCGGGATCGTGGCCGGCTACCGCACCGGCCGCGGCCGCGTGCGCATGCGCGCGCGCGCCACCATCGAGGTCAACGACGCCACCGGCCGCGAGTCGATCATCGTCACCGAGATCCCGTACCAGGTGAACAAGGCGCGGCTGATCGAGAAGATCGCCGAGCTGGTCAAGGAGAAGCGGCTCGAGGGCCTGAGCGAACTGCGCGACGAGTCCGACAAGGACGGCATGCGCATCTACATGGAGGTCAAGCGCGGCGACTCCGCCGAGGTGGTGCTCAACAACCTCTACCAGCAGACCCAGATGGAGTCGGTGTTCGGCATCAACATGGTGGCGCTGGTGGACGGCCGTCCGCAGACGCTCAACCTCAAGCAGATGCTCGAGGCTTTCGTCCGCCACCGCCGCGAGGTCGTCACCCGCCGCACCATCTTCGACCTGCGCAAGGCGCGCAACCGCGCGCATATCCTCGAAGGCTTGACCGTCGCGCTGGCCAACATCGACGAGATGATCGACCTGATCAAGACCTCGGCCAATCCGCAGGAAGCGCGCGAGCGCATGCTGGCCAAGACTTGGGAACCCGGTTTGGTCGGCGCACTGCTGGCTGCTGCGGGGGCGGACGCATCGCGTCCCGACGACCTGCCCGATGGGGTCGGTTTCCTCGACGGCGCCTACCAGCTCACCGAGCAGCAAGCCACGCAGATCCTCGAGATGCGCCTGCACCGCCTGACCGGGCTGGAGCAGGAAAAGCTGACCGACGAGTACAAGCAGCTGCTGGGAACCATCGCCGGGCTGATCCGCATCCTGGAAGACCCCGACGTGCTGCTGCAGGTCATTCGCGACGAACTGCTGCACATCAAGGCCGAGTTCGGCGACGCGCGCCGCAGCGAGATCCGCCACAGCGAGGAGGATCTCGACATCCTCGACCTGATCGAGCCCGAGGACGTGGTGGTGACCCTGTCCCACGCCGGCTACGCCAAGCGCCAGCCGGCCACCGCCTACCGCGCGCAGCGGCGCGGCGGGCGCGGGCGCAGCGCCGCCTCCACCAAGGACGAGGATTTCATCGACCAGCTGTGGCTGGTCAACACCCACGACACGCTGCTGACCTTCACCAGCCGCGGCCGCGTGTTCTGGCTGCCGGTGTACCAGCTGCCCGAGGCCGGCGCCAACGCGCGCGGCCGGCCGATCGTCAACTGGATTTCCCTGGAGCCGGGCGAGCAGGTGCAGGCGGTGCTGCCGGTGCGCCACTACGACGGCGATCGTTTCGTGCTGTTCGCCACCCAGGACGGCACCGTCAAGAAGACTCCGCTCAGCGAATTCGCCTTCCGCCTGGCGCGCGGCAAGATCGCCATCAACCT
>DATHAV010000138.1:0-2732 GCA_035296505.1 Pseudoxanthomonas sp. | reverse complement strand
CCCCACGGCACGCGCAGCACCATCGGGCAGCTGAGGCGCCCGCGGGTACGGTAGCGCATGCGCGCGGCGTGGCAGATCAGGTGGTCGACCATCGGGTAGACGAAACCGTCGAACTGCGCCTCGGCCACCGGCTTCATGCCCATGGCGGCCATGCCGACGCTGAGGCCGGCGATGGTGGTCTCGTCCAGCGGAGTGTCGAGGATGCGATCGGACCCGAAACGCTGCTGCAGGCCGGCGGTGGCGCGGAACACGCCGCCGTTGACGCCGACATCCTCGCCCAGCACCACGACCGACTCGTCGTGCGCGATTTCCCACGCCAGCGCCTGGGTAATGGCCTCGATCAGGGTGATCGCAGTGGGCGTGGCGGCTTCAGCGGGCGGCGCGGAGCCGGCTTTGTTCGCAGCCGAGTCCTGCGGCCTGGGGGCGACGGCGCTCATCGGCGCGGCTCCCGTGCGGAACGTTCCGCGGCGATGGCGGCTTGGCGCTGGGCCAGCAGCTCCGGCGGCGGGTCGGCGTAGAGGTAGTCGAACATCGCTTCCACCGGCTGCACCGGAGTGGCCAGGTAGGCATCGACCTCGATATCGACCAGGCGCCCGCATTCCTGCTTCCACTCGGTTTCCTGCGCCTCGCTCCACAGGTCCTGCGCGGTCAGCCAGGTGCGCAGGCGGGTGACGGGGTCGCGCTCCCACGCCGACTTCACCTCCGCATCGTCGCGGTAGCGGCGCGCATCGTCGGCGGTGGTGTGGTCGCTGAGGCGGTAGGTGACGAACTCGAGCACGCTCGGACCCTGGCCGCCGCGCGCGCGTTCGGTGGCGATGCGCATGGCCTCGAGCACCGCGATCAGATCGTTGCCGTCCACCTGCAGGCAATAGGCGCCGCCGGCCAAGCCCTTCTGCGCCAGCGTCTGGGCGCCGGTCTGGGCCGAGCGCGGCACCGAGATCGCCCAGCCGTTGTTGATCACGCACAGCACCAGCGGCAGTGCGTAGGCGCCGCCGGAATTGAGCGCGGCGTAGAAGTCGGTCTTGGACGAACCGCCGTCGCCGCAGGCGGTGACGGCCACGCGCGGCTCGCCGCGCAGTTTGAAGCTCAGTGCGGCGCCGGCCGCGTGCAGGCACTGGGTGGAGATCGGGACCGACCAGGCGAAATCGTGGCGCGCGCCCTGGTAGTCGTTGCCGCGCTCGTCGCCGCCCCAGTACAGCAGCACTTCGCGCGGGCGCACGCCGCGCATGAACTGCGCGCCGTACTCGCGGTAGCTGGGGGCGAACACGTCCTCCGGCCGGGTGGAGGCGCCGATGCCGACATGGGTGGCTTCGTGGCCCAGGCAAGAGGCGTACGTGCCCAGCTTGCCGGTGCGCTGCAGCGCCACCGCCTTGGCGTCGAAGGTGCGCACGAACAGCATCTGCCTGAACAGCTCGACCAGGCGCTGGGTGTCGCGGCCGGCGGGGGGCAGGTCCTCGCGCACCAGCGTGCCGTCGGACCCAAGGTATTGCAGGTATTCAATTTCGAATCGCGCGGCGATCGTCATCGCGGTGGCAGCCTCTAGCGGATGCTGAATGATAGGACGTGCATGTTAAAGAACCTTCGCCACCAACCCGCCTTGCAGCGCAGCAAAAGCTGCGCGCGCGGTTCATGGGGCGCATGGAAAGGGCGCAAGCATTCGGTCGCGCCCTTTGCCTGTCAGGTTTGGGTGTCAGTGAATGATGACGGCACTGACGCAGTCCATATCGCTGCCGCCAATGCATCCGCAGTCGCGTGTGCTGGTGCCGCCGGGTTCGATCAGCCGTTGCATGGAGCGGGCACGCGTGACCTCCAGCGACACGCAGTTTAACTCCTGGCCCCAGTGCGTCTTCGCTGCGGCAGCGGAACTCGCGCCTGCCGTGCGCCCCTCTGGTCGAGGCAGCGCCAGTCCGCTGGTGCAGTCATTCGGCGACGCGGGTGGTGGTCGGCCTGTTGCCGGGGGAACGACACTTCGGGCCGTGCCGCCGGCTCGCCACCTTGGACTGGCCCGCGGGGCGGCATCGATCGGCCGGGGCCGCCTGCGCTACCCTGAATCCACTTCACCCACCGCAACGCCATGAGCGTCGAAAAGAACCAGCGCCCGCTCGAGCACGGCATCCACACCGACCTGTCCGGACGCATGACCTATGGCGGCTACCTGCGCCTGGATCGCCTGCTCGATGCGCAACAGCCCCTGTCCGATCCCGCGCATCACGACGAGATGCTGTTCATCGTCCAGCACCACGTCGCCGAGCTGTGGATGAAGCTGGTGATCCACGAGCTGCGCGCGGCGATCGCCTGCCTGCAGCGCGACCAGCTCGGCCCGATGCAGAAGATCCTGGCGCGGGTCAAGCAGGTGCAGCGCCAGCTGTACGAACAGTGGGCGGTGCTGGAAACCCTCACCCCGGCCGATTACCTGCAGTTCCGCAGCGTGCTGGGCCCGGCGTCGGGCTTCCAGTCGCTGCAGTACCGGTTGATCGAGTTCCTGCTCGGAAACAAGAACGCCGAGATGGTCGCGGTCTTCGGCCACGACCCGGTCGGCAGCGCCGAGCTGTCCGCGGCGCTGCATGCCCCCAGCCTGTACGACGAGTTCCTGCGCCACCTGCACCGCCGCGGCCATGCCGTTCCGGTCTCCTGCGTGGAGCGCGACTGGTCGCTGCCGCATGCGCGCGAGCCGGGCCTGATCCCGGTGTTCAAGGCGATCTACGAAGACACCGATACGCACTGGGAGGCCT
>DATHAV010000137.1:0-2793 GCA_035296505.1 Pseudoxanthomonas sp. | reverse complement strand
GCGGTCTTCTTTGGATCGAAGAATAGTTGTCCCCAATACCAGCTCTGGTCTTCCAAGTTGCACTCCGTGAGGATGCGAACGCTGGCGTCCGCATCGAAAGCGCGAAGGCTACCGGTCGAGTAGCGTCCCTCTCCCATCATGGCGGAGCAAATACCCGCTTCCATGGCTCCATCAGGCACGAACACCTGCCTGCATCGATCAGGAAGCGGATGATTGGCAGGCAGCTCCGCAAGCATTTCGATCAAAAGTGCACCCGAGCCCTTCATCAGCGCGACGCCGATCATGCTGCCAATCAGGGTATCGCCACTGGCCACGAGGTTGCGGGCTATCGAAGCAGTGCGGCAGACGCCGGTGAGCGCGGCCTCGACATCGCTTCGCACGAAGGCATATGCATGCGACGTCAAGTCCCGCGTCAGCACCTGGTACGCGGGAAAAGGAGCATCAAGCCGTGGCGGGAAAGGGCTCAGGAAGTAGTCGTAGCCGTCCAGCGAAGCGATGCGTGCGGACAGCGCCGCACGTGACTCGACGATGGGCCCGATGGTTGCCAGCGAGGCACGGACCTTCCGCAGGCAGCCTTCTTCTTGCATGCCGCAGAATGAGGCGTCTGCCGGCACTTCGGCATCGAGCAGGGGGATATTGATCGAGCACCGTCGAGACGGTCGGCCAATCGCCGATACCGTTCCACGCTCGCTGGGCATTGAGAGCGCGCACGTCTTCCGTCAGCCGCTGTTCGAGTTCACCCGCAGGAACATCGTGCCGGATCGCCCGAAGGGCAGCAAAGCCATTGCTCCCCGGCAGCGTGCGCGGCGCGTCCAGCATCGCCAGCGCCTGGGCCTCCTCCTTGGGTATCGGCCACAGCCGGCTGGCCGCGTAGACCAGCACTGCCGCGATCGACAGCCCGCCCAGCGCCAGGCCGAGCCACTTCAATGCGCTGAACATCTTTTCTCCCCTGCCCGTTCCGGCGGCGACTATAGCCCGGAGACAGCCGGCCCCTACAATGCGCCCATGCCGCACACCGCCCACGCCCGCCCTTCCCTGCAGAAACTCTTCGTCACCGGCCTGCTCACCCTGCTGCCCATCTGGCTGACGTGGGTGGTGGTGAAGTTCGTGTTCGTGCTGCTCTCCGACATCAGCAAGCCGTGGGTGGGGCCGGTGTCGCAGCGGATCGCGGCCTCGTTCCCGCAGTCGCTGGGCTGGTTCAATGCGCTGTGGGTGCAGAACGGCATCGCGCTGCTGGCCACCGTCGTGTTCATCCTGCTGGTCGGCGCGCTGACCCGGCGCGTGGTCGGCCAGCGGCTGCTGGGGTGGTTCGAACGGCTGATGCTGCGCATCCCGCTGGCCAGCACCGTCTACACCAGCGCGCGCAAGCTGCTGGACATCCTGCAGACCAAGCCCGGCAGCACCCAGCGCGTGGTGCTGGTGGATTTCCCGCACCGCGAGATGAAATCGATCGGCCTGGTGACGCGCGTGATCAGGGAGGAAGGCACCGGCCGCGAGCTGGCCGCCGTGTACGTGCCGACCACGCCGAACCCGACCTCCGGCTATCTGGAGATCGTGCCGGTGGAGCTGCTCACGCCCACCGACTGGAGCGTGGACCAGGCCATGAGCTTCATCATTTCCGGCGGCGCGGTGGCGCCGGAAACCATTCCGTTCACCCGCGCCGGCGAACGCTAGGCCATGGCCGTGGGAATACTCGACGACCGCGCGGTGTGCCTGTTCATCGCGTTGGCCGCGTTCTTCTGCGTCAACGCCGTGCTGGCCGAGTTCATCGGGGTCAAGATCTTCGCGCTGGAAGACACGCTGGGCATCGAACCGCTGCAGTGGAACCTGTTCGGCCAGACCGGCTCGCTCAATTTCACCGCCGGCACCCTGCTGTGGCCGATGGTGTTCGTCCTCACCGACACCGTCAACGAGTTCTTCGGCCGCCGCGGGGTCAGGTTCATCTCGTGGACCGCGGTGGCGCTGATCGTGTACGGCTTCCTGTTCGCGTTCGCCGCCATCGCGCTGGCGCCGGCCGACTGGTGGGTGGGTGCGGCGCAGCCGCAGGGCGTGCCGGACTACCAGGCCGCGTTCGCCGCGATCTTCGGCCAGGGCATGTGGACCATCGCCGGCTCGATCGTCGCCTTCGTGGCCGGGCAGCTGATCGACGTGGCGGTGTTCCAGCGCATCCGCAGCGCCACCGGCGAACGCTGGGTGTGGCTGCGCGCCACCGGCTCCACCGCCGTATCGCAGCTGGTGGACAGCTTCGTGGTGCTGTACATCGCCTTCGTGCTGGGGCCGCAGAAGTGGCCGACGTCGCTGTTCCTGGCGGTCAGCACGGTCAACTACGCCTACAAGATGCTCGCCGCCATCGCGCTTATCCCGCTGCTGTACCTGATGCGCCGTGCGATCCGCGCCTATCTGGGCACGGCCCGCGAGCGCGAACTGCGCGAACAGGCCGCCTGCGGCTGATGGCACCTGTCTTCGCCTCCGGCGCCTCGCGCACCGGCGCGTGACTTCCGTCGCTGGCGCCGGTCGCCGGCATGCGCCACCCTGTCGGCCCATCGCCCCGGAACCGACCCATGAAGCGCCTGCTGCCCAGCCTGCTCGCCCTCGCCACCGCCCTGCTGCCCGCGGCCCCGGCCGCCTGGGCCGCCACTCCCGCTGCGCCCGGCACGCAGCAGCAGGCCGCGTCGCCGGCGGCGCGGCTGACCGCGCTCTACCACCAGTACTGGGAGGAACAGCTCAAGCTCAACCCGGTCCAGGCCACGTTCCAGGGCGATCCGCGTTACAACGACCTGCTGCCGGACTGCG
>DATHAV010000136.1:0-2104 GCA_035296505.1 Pseudoxanthomonas sp. | reverse complement strand
GTCGGCGATCTCGCTGTGCAGCTTGCGGCAATAGCCGCACTCGATGTCGGTGAAGATGCTGACGGTGTACTTGGGGTCGGGCGGCGCGAACACGATGCGGTCGCTGGTCTTGAGCGTCCTGAGCAGGTCCTGGCGGTACTTGGACAGCGCCGGGCTCGACTGGGTCAGTTCGCTCTGGGTCGCGATGTCGACCACCGTGCCCTGTACCAGGTACTTGCCGTCGTCGCTGACGTAGACCAGCTGCCCGCCCACGATCGCTTCGCGGAAACCCGGCAGCGGCGCGGCGCCCACGTAGTCGATCTGGATCTGCGGGTTGAGCGTCTGCAGCGCCTGGCGTACGCGCGCTTCGGGCGTGGCGCCGTCGGGCAGCGGGGCGGCGGGCGCCTGCCGGTTCGCGGCCGCAGCGGTCTTCTCGGCGGCGGCCCCCGCCGCCGGCTGCGGCGCCTGGGCGCAGGCACTGAGGCTGACGCTGGCGAGCAGCGCGGCGAGGCAGAACAAAGGCTTCATCGGGTGATTCCTAGGAAAGGCGGTGGGCACCAGGCCGCAGCTCGGGCCGCAGGTGCGGCGGCAGGGCCGGATTTTCGCACATCGCCCCGGCCGCCGCCGGTCACCCACGCGGGTGGTGCTTGCCGTGCAGCTGCTGCAGGTGCTGGCGCGCGACCAGGGTGTAGATCTGGGTGGTGGAAAGCGAACTGTGGCCCAGCAGCATCTGCAGCGCGCGCAGGTCGGCGCCGCGGTTGAGCAGGTGGGTGGCGAAGCTGTGGCGAAGGCCGTGCGGGCTGATCTTCTGCGGCGAAATGCCGGCGAGGGCCGCGTAGCGCTTGACCAGGGTCCAGAACTGCTGCCGGCTCACGGGCTCGCCTTTGTTTTCGCCGACGAACAGCCAGGGGGCGCTGCGCCGGCCCAGCAGCACCGGCCGCGCCTGCTCGAGGTAACGTTCCAGCCAGTGCTGCGACTCCTCGCCCAGCGGCACCAGCCGCTCCTTGCTGCCCTTGCCGGTCACCCGCAGCACGCCCTGGCGCAGGTTCACCGCGGTGGAGGGCAGGCCGACCAGTTCGCTCACGCGCAAGCCTGCGGCGTACATCAGCTCGAGCATGGCGCGGTCGCGAAGACCTGGCGCCGTGTCGACCGCGGGCGTGGCCAGCAGCGCGTCGATCTGGCTTTCGGCCAGCGCCTTGGGCAGCGAACGCGGCAGCTTGGGCGGCTCCAGCAGCGCGGTGGGGTCGCTGTCGCGCCGCCCGCGCCGCACGAGATGGGCATAGAAGGCGCGCAGCGAGGACAGCAGCCGGGCATTGCTTCGCGGCGAATAGCCGGCCTGTGTCCGCCATGCGAGGTAGTCGAACAGGATCGCGCGGTCGGCATCGAGCAGGCCGCCGCCGGACCCGCCGCGCCAGCGCGCCAAGCCCTGCAGGTCGCGCCGGTACGCCTCCAGCGAAGGCTTCGCCAGGCCGTTCTCGGCCCACAGGGCGTCGAGGAACGCATCGATCTCGCGTCCGTCGGCTTCCGGAAGCGCAGGCAGGGCCATGGCCTGGGTGCGGCGCTCGGCGGGCGTGGAGGAATGCATAGGAGAAGCTTAGAGCCTGCCGACGCGCATGGGTAACGCTTTCGCGACCCCAATGCTTGAGGCCGCTTGGTGAAGCCTGGGGGCCCAGACCGCGCAATTGCCCACACTGCGGGATCGGGCGCCGGTCGCCTGATGCACGGCGGTGAACGGCTGTGAAGCCGCAGTGGTCACGAAGGGTGGTTTGGCCAGTTCGTCCAGCCGCTATCCTGTCGCCATGAACACCGCCGATTCCACGACCACTCCGCCGCCGCGGGCGCTGATCGGCTGGCGGCTGTTGGCGCTGTTCTACGACCTGTGGCCGGGGGCGTCGCTGTGGCTGCTGCTGACCTTGCTGTTCACCCTGGGCTATCACCTCGCCGGGCATCCGGTGCGCGACAACATCGCGCCCTTCAGCGGCCTGCAGATGCTGCTGTGGTTCTGCTGCTGGCTGGTGACCGCGGCCTATGCCATTGCGAGCTGGCGCTTCGGCGGGCAGACCCTGGGCATGCGCGCCTGGCGGCTGCGGCTGGTGGATGCCGAGGGCGCCGCGCCTTCGTGGAA
>DATHAV010000135.1:0-2323 GCA_035296505.1 Pseudoxanthomonas sp. | reverse complement strand
GTGACGGACGTGGCGGGAAGCGTCATGAGCAGGCTGGCGGCGATCAAGGAGAAAGGTTTCATGCAAAGGTCCGGTGGGTGGTGACGCGACGGGACTTCGGGTGTGTCGGTTCCCGGCGACGGCGCCGGGGATCGCGCGACGCTCACTCTCCGGCCGTCGTCCGGTTCGAGCCGGACAGCTGCCGCCACAGGAAGGTGTAGGCCATCGCGCTCATGTGCGCGGCCTGGGCGTTGTTGGCCGCGCCGCCGTGGCCGCCTTCGATGTTCTCGTAGTAGCGCACGTCCTTGCCGGCCTCCAGCATCTTGGCCGCCATCTTGCGCGCGTGGCCGGGATGCACGCGGTCGTCGCGCGTGGAGGTCATGAACAGCGTCGGCGGGTAGTCCTTGGCCGGGTCGAACAGGTGGTAGGGCGAGAAGGTCCTGATGAACTCCCAGTCGGCGGTGTCGGGATCGCCGTACTCGGCCATCCACGAGGCGCCGGCCAGCAGATGGCTGTAGCGCTTCATGTCCAGCAGCGGGACCTGGACCACCACCGCGCCGAACAGCTCCGGGTAGCGGGTGAGCATGTTGCCGGTGAGCAGGCCGCCGTTGCTGCCGCCCTGTATGCCCAAATGCTTGGGCGAAGTGACGTTGCGCGCGATCAGGTCCTGGGCGACCGCGGCGAAGTCCTCGTAGGCCTTGTGCCGGTTCTGCTTCAACGCGGCCTGGTGCCAACGCGGGCCGTATTCGCCGCCGCCGCGGATGTTGGCGACCGCGTACACGCCGCCCTTCTCCAGCCAGCCCATGCCCACGCCGCCGGAATAGCCCGGGGTCATCGAGACCTCGAAGCCGCCGTAGCCGTACAGCAGCGTCGGCGTGCTGCCGTCGTAGTTCAGGTCCTTGGGCCGAACCAGGAAGTACGGCACCCGGGTGCCGTCCTTGGAGGTGGCGAAGTGCTGCTCGATCGCATGCTTGGATGCGTCGAAGAACGTGGGCATGGTCTTGAGCGTCTCGATCCCGCCCTTGGCCTGGCCCGCGTCGGCCATCATCAGCGTGGTCGGCGTGAGGTAGTCGGTGACGGTCAGCCACAGCCGGTCGCTCTCGTCGGCGTCGACCGCCGAGACGCTGGTGGTGCCGAACTTCAGCTTGCCCACCGGCAGCGGCCGCGACTCCCACTTGCCGTCGCGGTGAGCCAGGACCGAGAGCCGGTTCTTCACGTCCTCCATCACGTTGAGCACGACGTGGTTGCGGGTCAGGGTGGCGCCGGCCAGCGAAGTGCGCTCGGTCGGCTCGAACAGCACATCGAATTCGCGCTTGCCGGCCATGAAGTCGTCGAACCGCGCGACCAGGAACGAGCCGGCCGCGTAGGTCCTGCCGCCCACGGTCCACGGCTCGCGCAGCTCCAGGCCCAGCCACTGGCGATGCACCGACTTCTGCGCCGAATTGGGCGCATCGACCTTGGTCAGTGTGCCGGGCGCTCCTGCGCATCCTGCGCCCGCGCCACTCGCACATCCTTGTGCATCGCGCAGGTACAGCTCGTCGTTGTAGAAGGCCAGGGTGCGGATCACGAAGTCGCGCTCGAAGCCGGGCGTGTCGTCGTGGCCGGCGGCGATGTACATATCGGTCGGCTGGCCTTCGTACACGACGCTGGCCGCCGACATCGGGGTGCCGCGCTGCCACTGCTTGACGATGCGCGGGTAGCCGGAGGGGGTCATGCTGCCGTCGCCGAAGTCGGTGTACACGTACACGGTGTCGGCGTCGATCCAGCTTAGGCCGCCCTTGGCCTCGGGCCGGAAGAAACCCTCCTTGATCCACTGGCGCGAGCCGATGTCGAACTCGCGCGTGACGTCGGCATCGGCGCCGCCGCGCGACAGCGCGATCAGGCAGCGCGTGTAGGCCGGCCGCAGGCACTGCGCGCCGTGCCAGACCCAGTTCTCGCCCTCGGCCCGGTTCAGCGCGTCCAGGTCGATGACGGTTTCCCACTTCGGCTGCGGCTTGCGGTACTCCTCCAGCGTAGTGCGCCGCCACAGGCCGCGCTCGTTGTTCTTGTCCTTCCAGAAGTTGTAGTAGTAGTCGCCGATCTTCTGCACGCCCGGGATTTTGGCGTCGGAATCGAGCATCGCCCGGATGCCGCTTTCCAGCCGCTTGAACTCGGCGGTGGAGGCGATCTCGGCCTCGCTCCTGGCATTGAGCGATTTCACCCACTCCAGCGGCTTCTGTCCGGAAACCTCTTCCAGCCAGGCGTAAGGATCGTCGGCCACGGCGGGCTCCTGGGCGAAGGCGCCGCCGGCCGCGGCGGCGAGACCGGCGGCCACGGCGAGGCGCCGGCAGGTGAGGGAAAGCTT
>DATHAV010000134.1:0-2134 GCA_035296505.1 Pseudoxanthomonas sp. | reverse complement strand
GTCCGGCACGTAGGTCGGCGACACCACGGCGTCGTCGGCGGCGTCGAACGTCCGGCCGGCGCGCAGGGCGTCCAGCGCTGCGAACACGAAGTTGGCCTGGTCCCACGGGCCGAAGAACGCGCTGGTGCGGACCACCATCGCCTCCGGAAAGCATTGGAGCACGTCATGCTCGAGCCGCACCTTGGACTCCCCGTAGACCGACAGCGGCGACACCGGATCGCTCTCCACGTACGGCGTCCGCTTGCGGCCGTCGAACACCAGATCGGACGAGAACGCGGCGAGGCGGATTCCGTGCGCCGCGCAGGCCCGCGCCAGCAGCGCCGGTCCGTAGGCGTTGCCGCGCAGGCAGGCGTCCCGTTCCTCCTCGGCCTGGTCCACGCGCACGTAGCCGGCGGCGTTCACCACCGCCCACGGCCGGTGGGCGTGGAGCGCCGCGTCGAGCGCGCCCGCATCGCAGATGTCCAGCTGCCCGCGCTCCAGCGCGACCACGCGCAGGCCGCGAGCCTCGCACATGCGCCGCAGCGCCACTCCCAGCGTGCCGTTGGCGCCGGTGAGCAGGACCGGCCGGCGCGTGGTCGGCGCCCTGGTGCGCACCACCGGGCCGTGCGAGGGGTACTGCAGGCGGATGCCGCGGCGCCACCAGCCCGGCTCGTTGGCCATCGGATGGTCGGTGGTGCCACGCCGCGCCAGATCGCGCGCCACCGCCGCCAGCGCCGTGGGCCGCACCGCGCCGCCACGGAGGTCGTAGACCCCAGGCTCGTAATGGCCGCGCGGACGGGTCAGCAGGCTGTCCCAGTCGCAGGCGCCGAACACCGACCACACCGTTACCGCGCGCACGTCGACGCCGGCGGCGCGGGCGACCTGGGCGCCGTTCCAGGATTCGACCAGCCAGCGCACCTGTTCTTCCGGCGCGCACCCAAGATGCGCCTCGGTGATCGCCAGCGGGATGCGGTAGCGGTCCCAGAGCAGCTCGAGCAGCGCGGCGTGGCCGGGAAGCCCGGCGCCCAGCACGCGCACCGCCTCGACGTCGGCGTAGGCTTGGTGGCCGTTGCCGCCGTGCGCGTGCGGCGGGTACTTCTCCAGGTGGTCGTCGAGGAAACGGTCGCTGGTGACGTAATGGTTCAGGCCGATCAGGTCCGGCGGGCAGGGGTCGTGCAGGAACGAGTCCAGCGCCTCGTCGGGCAGGCCTTCCAGCCGCAGGCGCTCGCGCAGCGGATGGGTCCGGTCCACGCGCCCGCACAGCAGGTCCAGGCTCAGGAAACGGCGCTGGTTGTCGTGCCGCGCCTGCTCGGCCAGCGGAGGGGTGGAAAAGGTGGTGCCCATGTCCTCGGTCTGCACCAGGCGCGCATGGGGCGTCACTTCGCGAATGGCCCTCATCCCCGCGCGCGTGGCCTGGCACTGGATCAGCAGTGCGCGCAGAAAGCTCGGGGTATCGCTGGCGTGCGGGTACCAGTGCCCGTACAGCCCGCTGAAGCGCGCGGTGGTCAGCGGCTCGTTGATCGGCGTGTAGTCCTCGATCCACGGATAGCGCTCGGCCACGCGCCGCGCGAACCGCGCCAGTCCGTCCACGAACGAATCCTGCAGCAGGCTGGTGTGCGGCGGCCCGCTGCCGTGGTGGACCAGACCGACAATGGGCCGGATGCCCAACGCGCGCAGGCGCTGCAGGCGCGCATCGGCCAGCGACCAATCCGGCGCGCGGCCTTGGTCGGGCTGGGTGCGCTCCCACAGCAGCGGAAAGCGCACCGCGCGCGCGCCGAGGCTGGCCAGGCGGTCCATGTCCTCGGGCCGGCCGTCATGCCCGGTGAGCACGTTCTGGTCCACGTAGGCGCCGCCCACGCGCACCATGCTGCACTCGGCGCCGGCCCAGAGCTCCAGCGGCGCGGCGGTGGCGGCGTCACGCACGCCGGCGTTCATCGCGGCGGCGGCGCCTGGTGGGATATGGGGATGAAGACGCATCGGGGAATCACTGTGGTTGGAAGTGGGGTTGGCATTGGCTGGTGCTCGCAGCTGCTTCGCCGCGTTCGTGTCCAGCTCCCATGCGGCGATCGTGCCAAAACGACCATGGCGCGGGAGCGGCCGCTTGCCTACCAAACTGCGGCCACGGACGTGAAGGCCGTGCAAGATTTGCGCCTTG
>DATHAV010000133.1:0-3976 GCA_035296505.1 Pseudoxanthomonas sp. | reverse complement strand
CTCGGCGCACGCCACGGCTGGCTGGACGCGGACGCGGGCGCGAAGTTGTCCGGCGCGCGCTTCACCGTGCTGCGCGGCCAGCTGGCGCGCCTGCACCGCGCCCTGGCGCAGTTCATGCTGGATCTGCATGCCAATGAGCATGGCTACGAAGAGACCAACGTGCCGTTTCTAGTCAATGCAGAATCGATGCGCGGCACCGGGCAGTTGCCGAAGTTCGAGGACGACCTGTTTTCGACCCGGGTCGGGGAAGGCAGCCGCTACCTGATCCCCACCGCCGAGGTCCCGCTGACCAACATCGTGCGCGACCAGATCCTGGAGGACGCCGCGCTGCCGCTGCGCATGGCCGCGCATTCGCCGTGCTTCCGCGCCGAGGCCGGCAGCCACGGCCGCGACACCCGCGGCATGATCCGCCAGCACCAGTTCGAGAAGGTGGAATTGGTCTCCATCTCGCGCCCGGCGGAAAGCGACGACGAGCACGAGCGCATGACCCGCTGCGCGGAAGTGGTGCTGGAGCGGCTGGGCCTGCCGTACCGGCGCATGCTCCTGTGCAGTGGCGACATGGGCTTCTCGGCGGCCAAGACCTACGACCTCGAAGTCTGGCTGCCTTCGCAGCGGGCCTACCGCGAGATTTCCTCGTGTTCGAACTGCGGCGATTTCCAGGCCCGGCGCATGCAGGCGCGCTGGCGCAACCCCGCGACCGGCAAGCCGGAGCCGGTGCACACCCTCAACGGGTCCGGGGTGGCCGTCGGCCGCGCGCTGATCGCGGTGATGGAGAATTACCAGAACGCCGACGGCTCGATCGACGTACCGCCGGCCCTGCGGCCGTACATGGCCGGGCTGGAGCGCATTGCCTAGCGCGGCGTAGGGCGTTACGGAGAAGCCGGTGCAAGCGGCTCCAGCGCCACCTTGACACAGTCCCACGCCGCCATCCGGCGTCGCGGGAACCGTTGGTCGCTTACGCGGCAACCGGCAGGGGTTCGGGAATCGCGGCCAGCGCCCCGGCCACCGCCTCGGCACGGTGCCTGAGCGAATGAGCCACGCCCTCGGCCCGCACGAAGGCGATGTCGGCAATGCCCGGGAACCCGAACACCTGGCGCAGATAGGCTTCCTGGAAATCGGTCGGCGAGCCGGTGTGGAGGCCGCCGCGGCCGCTGGCGATGATCACTTTCCTGCCACCGCGATGCGATCGATCCACGCCTTGAGCTTCGAAGGTATGGAGAAGTTGTACGTTGTACATCGGCGCGCCGATCACCACTACGTCGGCGGCCAGGAACCGCTCCATCACGCGCCCACTTTCCGCCGCGTCGGCGTTGTCGTCGCCAGCCAGCGACCGCTGGGTCAGATGGGGCAGGGGGTCGGCGTCGAGATCGCGGTACTCCACCTGCAGCCGCGGGTGTTTGTCCGCCCAGCGAGCTACGATGGCGGCGCTGAGTTCGCGCGTGACCGAGCCGGCGCCGAGGGCGCTCGAGTCCACGTGCAGCAGTTTCATATGCAGGTCTCCCGAGGCGGCATTGCCGGGTTGGAAAGCAAGGTAGGTTGGTGTTCTAGTGCAATGAAGCCGGCTTTACGTCACTTATCGTTCTAAATACGGAAGTTATATGCAGGACCTGAACGATCTCTACTACTTCGCGATGGTCGTCGACCACGGCGGCTTCGCGGCGGCCGAGCGCGCGCTGGGGATCCCCAAATCGCGCCTGAGCCGGCGTATCAGCCAGCTTGAAACCGACATGGGCGTGCGCCTGCTGCAGCGGTCCACCCGCCGCTTCGCCGTCACCGACGTCGGCATGAGCGTGCACCGCCACGCGCAGACCATGCTGGCCGAAGCCCAGGCCGCGCGCGAGGTGGTCGACCGCTTGAGCGCCGAGCCGCGCGGCGTGGTCCGGGTGAGCGTGCCGGTGGAAATCGCCCAGACCCAGCTGCCCAAGATCCTGCCGCTGTTTTTGGACAAGCACCCCAAGGTCCGGCTGCAGCTGCACGTCAACAATCGCCGGGTCGACCTGATCAACGAAGGCTACGACGTCGCCCTGCGCGTGCGCGCCAAGCTCGACGACGACGGCAGCCTGGTGATGCGCAGCTTCGGCCAGATCCAGCAGCTGATGGTGGCCAGCCCGAAGTACCTGGCGCGTGCGGGACGCCCGCGCGACCCCGATGAACTGGCCGGCCACGTCACCCTGAGCACCAGTGAGGACGAAGCGCGCCAGCGCTGGGAGCTGCACGGTCCGGACTGCGAAGTGCGTCGCGTCGATCTGCAGCCGCGGCTCTCGGGGTTCGACTTCATCCTGCTGCAGGCGATGGCCAAGGACGGGTTCGGCATCACCCTGCTGCCCGAAACCGTCTGCGCCGACGCCGTGCGCAAGGGCGAGCTGGAAGTCGTGCTGCCGGCCTGGACGCTGCCGCAGGGCATCGCGCACGCGGTGTTCGCCTCGCGCCGCGGGATGCTGCCGGCGGTGCGGGTGTTCATCGATTTCCTCGCCGAACACCTGCCGCGGCAGATCGAAGCCTCGCGCCTGGACTGCGGCGGCGACTGCGCCGGAGGCAAGGCCACGGCCGACCCGAAGGCCATCGCGAACCTCGGCCGGAAACGGGAAGGGGCGCACGCCCGCTGACGAGCGGGCGGGAGCGGTTGTATGGGAAAATGCCGCCGGCCGCGAGGCGATCGAGGCGCACCCGATGCAGGAGCGTCGGATGCGTTGGGGTCCGACGATGCAGCCACCGTGGAGAGATGGCCGAGCGGTTTAAGGCACCGGTCTTGAAAACCGGCGATGGGTCAAACCATCCGTGGGTTCGAATCCCACTCTCTCCGCCATTCGCAATGGATCGGCGAATCGATCGATCAACGGGGCGCCGTTCGTGGCCAGTGTCGGTGCTTGTAGTAGCGGCCGCTCGGGTCGTTACGGCACCACCCAAGGTCGCTACGGAGAGCGGGTCGCGAATCGTCCGCGCGAAACCAGACGATGCGATGCCTGCCTACTGCTTTGCGTCGATCGAGGGGAAAAGGTTGTCCGGGCGCACACGGGTTTCGACCAGTCCATCGGCAGCGACCGGATCCGAACCGACGCGGCGGTGCGGGTGGGCCGCTGTGACCCGGGTTGATTCCAAGCGTTCCAGACAACCAAACGCAATACCCGCTCAGCTTGCATAAGCGAGCACCGATCCGACCCTCGCACCCGTTCCCGGTACCTTGCATGCGCAACGCTTCCGACATCCCTTTCGCCGAGCGCCTGACTGCCGTGGGAGGCGAAACCGGGCGGATGATCGCCGAGCGCGATTGGTCCACCACCCCGCTGGGCCGGATCGAGGCTTGGCCACAGAGCCTGCGCACGGCGCTCAGCCTGCTGCTGATGTCTCCGGTGCCGATGGTGATGCTGTGGGGCGAAGACGGGGTCATGCTCTACAACGACGCGTATTCGGTGTTCGCAGGACGCCGGCATCCGCAGCTGCTGGGCAGCAAGGTGCGCGAAGGCTGGCCCGAAGTGGCCGACTTCAACGACAACGTAATGAAGGTGGGGCTGGCCGGCGGCACCTTGGCCTATCGCGACCAGACCCTGACGCTGTACCGCCACGGCCATGCCGAACAGGTACGGATGAACCTGGACTATTCGCCGGTGCTGGACGAGAGCGGGGAACCGGCCGGGGTGCTCGCGGTGGTGGTCGACACCACCGAACGCGCGGCCGCGGAAGCGGACGCGGCCGCGCAGGCGCGGCTGCTGGAGCTCATCGCGACCGACGCGCCGATCGAGGAGTGCCTGGTCGCGGTGGCTGCGGCGCTGGAGCGCCTGCGGCCCGGCATGCAGGCGGCGCTGTTGCTGATGGATGCCGAGACCCGCGTCATCGAGAACGCCTACGCCTCCGCCCTGCCCACCTCGTTCGAAGCAGGCCTGGAAGGCACGTCGTTCGAGACGCTGGCGCTCGGCACCGATAGCCGCGCGGCCCGCGCGGGACAACCGTCGAACCGTGCCGACATCGGCGCCGACAT
>DATHAV010000132.1:0-4244 GCA_035296505.1 Pseudoxanthomonas sp. | reverse complement strand
CCAACGCCCGCCGTAGTCCTGGCAGCGGAGGAACGCGAAGCGCAGCGGCGCGGCCGCGTCCGGCGCGGGCGCGGTGCGGGTGCGCCCGGTCGGCGACGAGCGCGCGTTCCCGTCGTCGGCCACGAAGCGGTAGAAGTAGGTCGTCCCCGGCGCCAGTCCGGTCACTCGCACCCGCACGCAGCCGTCGCTGTCGGCCGGCGCCTGCAGGAGGCGATCGACGTCGACGCGCCCGAAGCCCTCGTCGGTGGAAACCTGCAGGCGCAGAGGCGTAGGACCACCGGCAAGTCGCGTCCAAAGCAGCACGCGGTCCGGTCGCGGATCCCCGGAGGCGACCGACTGCGGGAACCGCGCGCGGTCGACCTCCAGCCCGCCGCGCGACGCCCATGCCGCGGGAATGGCGGGCACCGCCATCGCGGCCACCGCGATCGCGGCGCCCTGCAGCAGGCGTCGTCGGTCGCGGTCCGGCAGGTCGCTCTTTGTATGCCTGGTGTGGTCGTACGCCATAGTGGGTCCTGAAGTGGGCGGTCGGGCGTTGGCCGCAGCCGCACAGCTGTACGTGGCCTTTGTGTAAGCCTTGTGACCAAACGTGCAGTGCGTTGTTTTTCCCAAGTCACGCACCTGCAATGCATGGATGGAATCTTAGCGGGCCAACGCTCGCCACCACTCCCATCAGACCCGCCATGCCACGCACCCCCCACCTGCGCTCGAGCCTGCTGCCCCACGCCATCGCCCTCGCGCTGCTGCTGCCTTCGACGCTGGCCAGTGCGCAGCAGGTCCAAACCACCGCGGTCGCAAGCGCTCAGGAACTGGACCGCATCGTGGTCACCGCACAGAAGCGCGAGCAGCAGGTCGAGGAGGTGCCGATCGCCATCACCGCCTATTCCGGCGACTTTCTGCGGCGCTATGACCTCACCGACTTCACCGACATCGGCAATTTCGTTCCCGGGCTGGAGGTCCAGGAGCAGAGCCCGAACAACCCGGGCTTCGTGATCCGCGGCATCACCTCCGACAGCGGCGAATCCAACGTCGAGCCGCGCGTGTCGGTGTTCCAGGACGGCGTGTCGATCAGCAAGTCGCGCGGCTCGGTGGTGCAGCCGTTCGATCTGGAGCGCATCGAGGTATTGCGCGGCCCCCAGGGCACGCTGTTCGGCCGCGGCGCCCAGACCGGCGCGGTGCACCTGATCCAGAACAAGGCCAGCGGCACGCCGTCGAGCAGCTTCGGCATCGGCGCCGGCAACTACGGCGCGGTGTCCTTCACCGGGCACGCCAACCAGACGCTGGGCGACAACTTCTACGGGCGCCTGGCGGTGTACGCCGAACGGCGCGATGGCACCATCGACAACCTTTCCGGCGGCGACCTCAACGGCAAGGACACGCTGGCGCTGCGCACCAGCTTCCGCCTCGACGTCGGCGATGCGAGCCGCCTGGACCTGATCGTCAACCTGCAGAAGGACAGCCCGCCGGGCACCGACTTCCGCAGCGGCACCATTCCCAACCGATTCCGCAGCACCGACGTGTTCGGGCCGGCCGACCTCAACCGCGGCGAGCGCCTGGGCCTGGATCGCACCGTGCGCGGCGTGACTCTGCTCGGCACATTCCCATTGAACGATGCGTGGACGCTGTCCACCATCAGCGGCTGGCGGGACTTCGACTCCATGGAAGAGTTCGACGCCGACGGCTCGCAGCTGTTCGCGCTGGAGTTCGCCGAGGATGCGCAGGGGCGTCAGGTAAGCCAGGAGTTCCGCTTCAACTACGACGGCGGCGGCCGTTTCCGCGGCTTCACCGGGGTAGGCTTCTTCGAGGAGGACGGCTCGCAGCGCGTGCCGTTCCGCACCAACGAGCGCAGCTTCGTCACCCTGCCCGCGATCGGCCTCCGTATCCCGCCGCTGCTTCCCAATGGCACGCCCAACACGCTGGTCACCGGCCTGCCGGTGGCGCCGGGCGTGATCCTGCCGCTCAAGCCGTTCCATCAAGAGCAGTACACGAACTACGGCAACACCCGCGCCTACGAGCTCTTCGCCGACGGCACCTGGTCGCTGACCGAGCGCCTCGACCTGACCCTGGGGCTGCGCGGCACCCACGAGGACGTGGAAGCCGGCTACCAGGCCGACTTCTTCGGAATTCCGAGCGCATTGGGCCTGTTCGGCCTGGGCGGCACCACCACCAATCCCAATATCCTGTTCGTGCCCACCAATGGACGCCTGACCGCCAGCGACAGCTTCACTTCGGCGGTGGGCCGCGCGGTCGCCAGCTATCGGTTCGGCGACGGCATCAACGGCTACGCCAGCGTGGCGCGTGGGCGCCGCCCCGACGTCATCAGCGTCGACGCCTTCGGCAGCGAGGTGATCGAGGCGGAAATCGTCAACAGCTACGAAATCGGCATCAAGGGCAACCTGTTCCAGCAGCGACTGCTCTACGATCTGGCCGCCTACTACTACGATTACAGCAATTTCCAGACGACGGTCCAGGACCCGCAGACCACGCTGTTCGTGCCGGCCAACGGCGGCAACGCGCACGCGTCGGGCGTGGAGCTGTCGCTGATCTACCAGGCCGGCGAGCGCTTCAACGCCTTCTTCAACTACGCCTTCAGCGACGCCAGCTTCAATGCCGTGGACGACGACGGCAACGCACAGCAGCTGGCCGGCAACCGCTTCCGCCTCAATCCCGAGCATTCGGCCGCGGCCGGCCTGGACCTGACGCTGCCGCTGTCCTCCGGCGCCGCTTTCTATCTGCGCCCCAGCTGGAACTGGCGTTCGCAGGTGTACTTCGAGGACCAGAACACGCCGGGCATCGAGCAGGCCGGCTACGCGCTGTACAGCCTGCGCGCCGGCGTGCGCTTCGGCCAGGCGCAGCGCTGGGACTTGAGCGCCTACGTCGACAACGCCACCGACAAGGACTACCTGATCGATGCCGGCAACACCGGCCGCCTGTTCGGAACCCCCACCTTCGTCCCGGGTACCCCCAGGCTGTACGGCCTCCGCTTGAGCGGCAGGTTCTGACGCGGCGCTGGATGCGGCGTTGCCGGCGAAGAGCACGATGCTGCCGCCGATGCCGTCAGACGCATCGAGATGCCGACCATGCGCGCCGGATCGAGGACTTGCCGGCCGCCCACTGCGCAGCATCAGCACCGCGCTCGCACTGATCATCGACAGTACGAGTCTCTGGTCGCGGGTGAGCGTGCATGGCGAGGCCGCAGTAGTGAAGATTCAGCGCCGGTCGTAGCCGCTTCAGGCGGACCGCCGGCGGCCGAAGCCGGCTGGCGGTGAAGCGGGGAAAACGCGCCCGGCGCCGTTGTCCTAGAGGGAATGTCGCGGCGGAGGTCGCGAGGGCGCGCGCCGGAACGGCTGCAGCAGCAGCGCCCACAGCCCGAGCGCGCTGGCTTCGCGCCACTGCGGCAGGCCGATCGGCATCTCGCGTTCCGGCCGCGCCGGCGCGGCGCGGTAGCTGCCGAACGCGCGGTCCCACAGCGACAGGCTGAAGCCGTAGTTGCTGCCGGTCTCCTCGCGCCGCACCGAATGGTGGATGCGGTGCATCGACGGGGTCACGATCACGCGGCGCAGAATGCGGTCGATCCTGGGCGGCAGGGCGAAGTCGGCGTGGGTGAACAGGCTGGCGGCCGAAAGCAGCAGTTCGGAGACCGCCACCGCCGCCGGGTGCGGCCCGAGCGCCAGCGCCAGCCCCAGCTTCACGCCCATGGACAGCGCGATCTCGCCGGGATGGAAGCGCACGCCGGTGGTCACATCGAACGCGGTGTCGCTGTGGTGCACGCGATGCAGCGGCCACATCAGCGGCACCGAATGCAGCAGCCGGTGCTGCCAGTAGATCGCCAGATCGAACGCCAGCACCGCCAGCGCCATCTCCAGCCACGCGGGCAGCGCCAGCAGGCCGAACAGGCCGCCACCGCGCGCCTGCACCTCCACCGCCAGCGCCACGGCGAGCACCGGGAAGGCGACGCGCAGCAGCGCCGTGTCCACCAGCGCCAGCGCCAGGTTGACGCCCTGCCGCCGCCTTGGGCGGGCATCGCCGCGCGCCGGCCACCGACGCTCGGCCAGCGCCAGGGCCAGCAGCAGCAGCGCGAACGCGCCCAGCCGCAGCGACGCTTCTTGCTCGACGATGAAGTCGGTCGGGTTCATGGGAGCGTCCGTCCGGGGTTCGGCGCACCGGCACTTTCCGCGGCGGCGGATGAACGCATGGGCGCCCGCTCGTCTTCAATGGATGGCCTCCGGCCGGCGCCCAGATCCTGC
>DATHAV010000131.1:0-1501 GCA_035296505.1 Pseudoxanthomonas sp. | reverse complement strand
GAGGTGTCCAAGGTGCCGTTGCCGCGCCGCCTGCACGGTCCCGCCGGCCTCGCGGCCACGCCCGGCGTGGTCTGGATCGCCGAAACCCATGCGCACGCCTTGCTTCGCTACGACAGCGCCAGCGGCAAACTGAGCCACGTCCTGATCGGCGAATGAACAAGGCAGCGAGCGATTTCGACGGCAAGGCCTTCGCCGCCGGCCTGAGCACCGCCCCCGGCGTCTACCGCATGTACGCCGCCGATGACACCCTGCTGTACGTCGGCAAGGCCGGGGCGCTGCGCAAGCGCGTGGCCAGCTACTTCAACAACACCCCCCGCTCGCCGCGCGCGCACGCCATGCTGTCGCAGGTGGCGCGCATGGACGTCACCGTCACCCGCACCGAAGGCGAAGCGCTGCTGCTGGAAAACCAGCTGATCAAGTCGCTGTCGCCGCGCTTCAACGTCTCCCTGCGCGACGACAAGAGCTACCCGTACGTGCTGCTCACCCAGGAACCGTGGCCGCGGATCGCGCTGCATCGCGGGCCGCGCGCGGTGCAGGGCCGCTACTTCGGGCCTTATCCCGGCGTGACCGCGGTGCGCGAAACCCTCAACCTGATGCAGAAGCTGTTCAAGATCCGCAACTGCGAGGACAGCGTGTTCCGCAACCGTACGCGGCCCTGCCTGCAGCACCAGATAGGCCGCTGCAGCGCGCCGTGCGTGGAGCTGGTCGCGCCGCCCGATTACGCCGAGTCGGTGCGTCGCGCCAGCCTGTTCCTGGAGGGACGCAGCGACGAGCTGGCGCGCGAGCTGACCGCCGCGATGGAGGCGGCCAGCACGCGCCTGGACTTCGAGCAGGCCGCGCGCCTGCGCGACCTGCTGGGTTCGCTGCGCAGCATGCAGGCGCGGCAGTACGTGGACGGTCGCGCCGCCGACCTCGACGTGCTGGCGTGCGCGATGCAGGGCAGCGGCGCGTGCGTGCTGCTGCTGGCCTTCCGCGACGGCCGCAACCTCGGCACGCGCTCGTTCTTCCCGCGCACCAACGGCGAGGACAGCGCCGCTGAAGTGCTGGCGGCGTTCGTGTCGCAGTACTACGCCGAACAGACGCCGCCGCCGGAGATCGTGCTCGATCGCGAAATTCCCGACGCGGCGCTGATCGAAAGCGCGCTCGCGGTGGCCGCCAGCCGCAAGGTGCAGCTGAAGTGGAACGTGCGCGGCGAGCGCGCCGGCTACCTCGACCTGGCGCGGCGCAACGCCGAGATCACGCTCGCCACCGAGCTTTCCAGCCGCAACGCGCAGCAGGTGCGCAGCGAGGCCTTGCGCGATCTGCTGAACCTGGCCGATCCGGCCAAGCGCATCGAATGCTTCGACATCAGCCACACCATGGGCGAAGCCACCGTGGCCTCGTGCGTGGTGTTCGACGCCGAAGGCCCGGCGCGCGCGCAATACCGCCGCTACAACATCACCGGCATCGAGCCCGGCGACGACTACGCGGCGATGCGCCAGGCCATCGAGCGCCGCTTCCG
>DATHAV010000130.1:0-3930 GCA_035296505.1 Pseudoxanthomonas sp. | reverse complement strand
CGATGCCTATCTGGCCGCAGAGGGCGAGACCGCGGCGCACCGCGCGCAGCGTGCGGCCGATGCGCTGGCCGACCTGCTCGACCGCCATCCCGGCGAGATCTGCGCGCTGATCCTGGAGCCGCGCGTGCAGTGCGCCGGCGGCATGCGCATGCACGATCCCTCCTACCTGGCGCGCGCGCGCCAGCTGTGCGATGCGCACGGCATCTTTCTGATCGCCGACGAGATAGCGGTGGGCTTTGGCCGGACCGGAACGATGTTCGCCAGCGAGCACAGTGGCGCGATGCCCGACCTGCTGTGCCTATCGAAAGGACTCACCGGCGGCTTCATGCCGCTGGCCGCGGTGCTGGCCACGCAGCAGATCTACGACGCGTTCCTCGACGACTCGCGCGAACGCGCGTTCCTGCACTCGCACAGCTACACCGGCAACCCGCTGGCCTGTGCCGCCGCGCTGGCGACGCTGGACATCTTCCGCGACGACGGCGTCATCGCGCGCAACCAGCACACCATTGCGCGCATGCGGTCGCTCGCCTCGACGCTGCACGACCACCCGCACGTGGCCGACGTGCGCCAGGCGGGAACGATCGTGGCGTTCGAGTTGACCGAAAACGGCGACAAGGCGACGCCCTTCGCGCCCAGCGCACGCGTGGGCCTGCGGGCCTATCGCGCGGCACTGGCGCGCGGCGTGGTCCTGCGCCCGCTCGGCGACGTGCTGTCCTGGATGCCGCCCTACTGCATCGACGAAGAGCAGTTGACGCTGCTCGCCGACACCACGCGCGCCGCCATCGACGAGGCTCTCGCATGCGCCTGACCCGCTGCTACGTGGAATGCGGGCTCTCGGTCGGCGGTCGGGTGACGCTGCCGGAAGCGGCCGGGGCCCACCTGATCCGGGTGCTGCGGCTGCGCGATGGCGATCCCTGCGCGTTGTTCAACGGCGATGGGCACGACTATGGGGCGCGGCTGGTGGCGGCGGGCAAGCGCGAGGTCGTTGCCGAGATCGTCTCGTGCCTGGCGATCGACAACGAGTCGCCGCTTCGCATCACCCTGCTGCAGGGCATCGCCCGTGGCGAGAAGATGGATTTGATCCTGCAGAAGGCGACCGAGTTGGGCGTGGCCGCATTCGTGCCGGTGATCGCCGAGCGTACCGAGGTCAAGCTCGATGCCGAGCGCACCGCCAGGCGCATGCTTCACTGGAGCAGCGTGATCGCGTCCGCGTGCGAACAGTCGGGCCGCGCGCGCCTGCCTGCGCTCGCAGTCGCCGTGCCGCTCGCGACGGCGCTGGCGACGCTATGGTCCGATCCCGTCGACGCCGAGGCATCCCTGAAGCTGACGCTGGACCCGAACGGAGAACACTCGCTTTCCCGCCTCGCGCTGGGCCTGGACGGGCACGTGGGGATTGCGGTGGGACCCGAAGGCGGATGGTCGCCGCGCGATCGCGAACGACTGCGCGGCGCGGGCTTCGCGGGCCTGCAGCTGGGGCCGCGCGTGCTGCGCACCGAGACTGCGGGCCTGGCGGCCATTGCCGCGCTGCAGGCGTGTTTCGGCGATCTGCAGTGAGTCGGGGTGCGCCGCCGCGGACTCGCTTTTGCACAGTTATGGGATGGCGGATCCGCGGCTGCGGGACGACCCGCGCAGTCGCGTCCCCACGCTGCCGGCTCGATCGGCGAGCGGTAGTCCGCTTCGCTGACGACGCAAGTTTCAAAGCGGAACCTGCGCTGGTCCCGCGGCTGCCGCAACATCAGGTTTGCCCGGCTTCTTCTGATCGGCAGATCCGCTGCAGATGCGGGTCATCGCCCTGAGTTCGCGGCCCGACGCGCGGCCGGACATTTGCTGCATGCGATCGGCGCTCCCTGCCTGGACTTGTGGCGAAGGGCGCGGCGGTAACGCGTCCTGCCAGCGGAGCAGGCGCGTCAAGCCTCAGGCAGCGGCGCCCGATGTTGCGGTAGCCGCGAGCGCTTGATCCAGCATCCCGAGAATGCACTCCAGGTCTGGCAGCACGGCCGCTTCGTCGCCTAGCAGGACCCGGACCTGCACGCCGGTCGGCAGGGCTTCTTCGGTGGCGTTGGCCAGCAGGCCGTCGCGCGGGACCGAGATCAGGCGTGGGAAGGACTGCGTCAGTAGCGCGAAATACGGCAGCGTCTCGCTGTTCCCCAGCGCCTTGAGCACCACAACGCGGCTGTTGTCGGCGACGTGCTCCTGGCCCTGGCCCGACAGGCGCGCAAAGGAAACCACCGGCACCTGCCACCCGTGCCAGCTGATCTGCCCGGCGAGCCAATCCGGGGCTCCGACGATAGGGTCGACCGTCGCGCGCGCGAGCACTTCGGCGACATTGGCATTGGGCAGCAGCACGCGCTCGATGCCGGTCTGCACCAGCACTCCGCGTATCTCGTCGTTGGAACGGGCCATCGTGATGTCCTCGGGCTCAGGCGCTCAGGTGTGCGACCGCACGTGCGGTGAGTTCGGAAGGGGTGCCGGTTTCGCCGCCGCGCGCAGACAGCGCCTTCGCGGCCGCCGGATCGTAGCAGCCTTGAGGCGACTGCCCACCGACGAACGCGCCCTGCGCGGCCAGCGTCAGCGCCGATGCGACCTCGCCGATATCGCTGCCGCTGAGCAGCAGCACCGCGCTCTCTTTCGCCGGCAGCTGCACGATCAGCTCCCCCGGCGCGGATGCGCCGTCCTCAAAGTGGACTACGCCTTCGGCGACGCGCAGCGCGACGTCGTTGGGAAGCACGTAGACGTGCGACGCCAGCGCGACGTTGCCGGCCTTGGCCAGCTGCACCGGCAGCACCGAAACGCGCGCCATCTGCTTGACCAGGTTCTCGTACCGGCCGCCGTCCAGGCGCAGCGCCACCAGCACCGGCCGCGGCAGGTCCGAAGGCAGGTCGGCCAACACCTTGCGCACGGCGTCCGGACCGCCGATACCGGCGAACAGCAGCAGCGCGCCGCGGGCGCCTTTGATCTTGCTGTCCGGTTCCAACGCCTCCAGTTCCAGCGACAGCACGGTCTTGGGCGGCGATGCGTCGGCATCCCACCCTGCATTGGCATCCGGCGCCGCATCGGCCACCGGCGCCGTTGCAGTGGCGGCCTCGACGGCCGGGGCGGCCGGCCGGGGGCGGGCGAGTTCGTGTTCGGCACGCGACCCGAACCCGTCCACCAGCACGGCCTCCATTACCGCGGCCGCAGGTGGCGTCCAGGCCTCCGGCTCCAGGTCGAGATACAGCCCGCCCCCAGAGGGTTCGGCCGTTTCCGTCCCGTCCTGCGGCAGTTGCGCGGCCTGGACGGCTTCTTCAGGGCGCATCTCGATCCGCATGTCCGCATGAGGCGGCGCCGGTGTCGGCGTCGGTGTCGGCGGCAAACCTGGCTGCGGCTGGGTGGAGTCGCTCTCAGCGCCCACCGGCAGCACATCGCCGTGGCCATTCAACTTGGCTGCCAGGTGGCGGCTCCATCGGCTCGCCTCCCAGCCCTCGCGGCGCGCGGCGAGTTCGGCTTCGTCGAAGATGACGGTGATGGCAGGATCGTTGAGCACCGGGTCCAGCCGCGCCAGGCTGTCGTCGGTCGCGGCTTCCAAGGCCACCAGCACGACCTGCGGCTCGGCATCGATCAGCGGCTGGCACTCGATGTCGTTGGGATCGTTCTCGAACACGATGTTCGCGCCAGCGTCGTGCAGCGCCTGCCGCAGGCGCTCGCGGGCGACGCCGGGGCGCGCCAGCAGGGCGGCGCGAAGTACGCGCTTGCCGAGGTTATTCGCGGACACGAGCGATCCCGAGCAGGTCGTACACGTTGCGCATCAAATCCAGCTCCTGATAGGGCTTGCCCATGTAACGCTGCACGCCGATTTCCAGCGCGCGCTGACGGTGCTTGTCGCCCGTGCGCGAGGTGATCATGACGATGGGTATGTCGGCGAAACGTTTATCGGCCTTCATCGCGGTCGCG
>DATHAV010000129.1:0-5546 GCA_035296505.1 Pseudoxanthomonas sp. | reverse complement strand
CGAAGGGATTTATCGCCTTCATATGAATAGAAGCATCCTGTTCGACCCAAATACGTAGGTCGCCACCATCATGAGAAAACGTCTTGTCGCTCATGCGCCCGTGGGCTTCTTGTTGGCAAGTACGGATCATTGTCGAACATGCGCTGTACCAGCAGGCGCTGGCCGGGGTGCATGAACTGGATGCGAAGCAGGGGCGCGCGTCGGATGCGGTCAGCGAGCAGCTGGCGGCCAGCCTGGCCGTGCTCGCCAGGCAGCAAGGCTGCAGCGCATCGAGCACGTGGTGCTGAGCACCAACAACGCGCCTTTCGTCTTGTCGTACAGACAGATTGGATGCCCCTGGAAATCGCTGGGCGCATACGCGCGCCGGGCTGCGGCGGACACGCCAGTGGCGGTTTCTTTCCAGCAGCTGGAGGCGATCGGACAGCAGCAGGCCCTCCGGCAATTCTCGGGACAGCGGCAAGTCCCACAGCGGGAGACGCCCGTGCGTTCGAGCCAAGCGCATGATCGAGCCCCAGCCGTGCGCATCGTCCGTGCCGGCGACCGGCGCCTTCGACCCTGACGCGACGATGTTCGGATCGGCGCATCGCCGGTCGCGCCGTCGGCGTGGCGGAACACAGCAACCGCAGGACAAGGACAATCGCGCGCGTGCGCTCGGCTATAGTGCGGGCCTTCGATGGCCGGGAAGTCCCCCGCCACGCCCAAGCCCTTCCGCAGCGAGCGCCTCCTTGTCCAGCCCCAGCCACGCCGCTGCCACGCCCCTTGCCGACCGTTCGCAGCTGGTGTCGTACATCGCCTCCGGGGAGAAACCGAAAAGCGCCTGGCGCATCGGCACCGAGCACGAGAAGTTCGGTTTCAGGCTCGACGACCTGCGGCCGCCCGGCTTCGACGGCGAGCGCGGCATCGAGGCGTTGTTGAAGGGCTTGACCCGCTTCGGCTGGACCGCGGTGGACGAAGCCGGACGCACCATCGCCCTGCTCCGCGACGGGGCGTCGGTGACGCTGGAGCCGGCCGGCCAGCTCGAACTTTCCGGCGGCATGCTGGAAACCATCCACGAAACCTGCAGCGAGGTGCAATCGCACCTGCGCGAGGTCAAGACCGTCGCCGACGAACTGCGGCTGGGTTTCCTCGGCATGGGCTTCCAGCCCAAGTGGCGGCGCGAGGACATGCCGTGGATGCCCAAGGGCCGCTACCAGATCATGAGGTCGTACATGCCCAGGGTCGGCCGTCTGGGCCTGGACATGATGACCCGCACCTGCACCGTGCAGGTCAACCTGGACTTCGCCTCCGAAGCCGACATGGTGAAGAAGTTCCGCGTGTCGCTGGCGCTGCAGCCCATCGCCACCGCGCTGTTCGCCGATTCGCCGTTCGCCGAAGGCAGGCCCAACGGCTACCTGAGCTACCGCTCGCGCATCTGGACCGACACCGACCGCGATCGCACCGGCATGCTCGACTTCGTGTTCGAGGACGGCTTCGGCTACGAGCGCTACGTCGACTACCTGCTCGACGTGCCGATGTACTTCAGCTACCGCGACGGCCGTTACATCGACGCCAGCGGCCAGAGCTTCCGCGACTTCCTGGCCGGCAGGCTGCCGGCGTTGCCCGGCGTGCTGCCGACCATGGCCGACTGGTCGGACCACATGACCACCGCGTTCCCGGAAGTGCGGATGAAGAGGTTCCTGGAAATGCGCGGCGCCGACGGCGGGCCCTGGGGCCGCCTGTGCGCGCTGCCGGCGTTCTGGGTCGGACTGCTGTACGACGACGAGGCCCTGGATGCGGCCTGGGATCTGGTCAAGGATTTCAGCCTGGCCGAGCGCAACGCGCTGCGCGACGGCGTGCCGCGCCACGCGCTGAAGCTGCCGTTCCGCGGCGCGACGGTGCGCGAGCTGGCCATCGAGGCGCTGAAGATTTCCGCCTCCGGCCTGCGCCGCCGCAACCGGCTCGGCGCACACGGCGCCGACGAGAGCGGCTTCCTCGACACGCTGATCGAATTCGCCGAGGCCAACGAAACCCCTGCCGAGCGCAAGCTGGCCCTGTTTCACGGCGAGTGGAACGGCGACATCGACCGCGTGTTCGGCGAGTTCGCTTACTGAGCGCCGGCTGGCGGGGCCAGGATGGGCCTAGCCGAATCAAAGCTCGCTACCCCACGGGCAGTTGCCGCTGCGGGATGTCCAGGCTGCGCTGCGTATGCCTCCTCGCCGCAGAGGCTCATACTGCCCGCATGTGATTGCGGAGCCCGATCTATGCCTCGTTGCTGCCAGGAGCGGGCTTCCGTATGCCCTTTGGCTTCGACGCAGCCGGCTAGGAAGGCCCGCTCACGGCATCGGCTCGGGTCCGGAATACCCATCAGCGATGTCGGTGAAGGTCACTAGAGCCGCAGTGCGACCGCGACGCTCTAGGCGTCGGCGCCGAGGCGATAGTCCGCATAGGCGAAACGCTCGTCGCGCAGCCAGTCCGCGCCGCGTACCAGCGGCAGCGGGCGGTCGAACATCGGGCCGGCATGTACGCACGTATGGAATTCGCCGTTCTCGCCGCAGGGGTCTGCCTCCGCCGGCAGTTGCCCGAGCAGCGCGGCAGCGAACTCCCTGCCGAGGAAGTGCGCGGGCAATTGCGTGGTGTCGACGCAGCACAGGTTCGCGCGCAATCGGCCGTCGATCATCTCGTGCGCCAGCGCTGCGGTATCGCTGCCGAACAGCGGCGTTGCCAGGCGCCAATCCAGGCGATCGCACAGCGCGGCGCGCCAGTCGCGAATGTCCTGCAGGAACAGGTCACCGAAGGCCAGCGTTCCGGCTCGCGGCCACTCCCCGCGGCACCGGGCCAGCGCCGCGGCCAGCGACGCTTCATAGTCGGCATTGGACGCGGCGGGATCGATCCACGCCTCGACCAGCGGCACTCCCGCGGCGCGCGCCTGCGCGTGCAGCACCTCGCGGCGCACGCCCTGCATCGAGGCGCGTTCCTCGCCGCGGGTCAGCGTGCTCAGCAGCGCGACGACTTCCTCCCCGGAGTGGCGCAGCCGATGCAGGCTCCAGGCCGCGTCCTTGCCGCCGCTCCAGGCCAGCACCACCTGGGATTCCGGCATGGCGGAGGCGTGCGCGGCGCTCAGGCCGCGGACACGTCGCGCAACTCCCAGCCGCTGCCGGCCAGCAGGCGCAGCCGGTGCTTGAGCACGCTCCCCGGCAGCGAGGTCACCGCGATCAGGTCCACGTGCAGATGCTCGGTTTCGCCGCGCACGCTGGCCTCGGGGTCGGTCGCGCCCAGGGCAGGGTCCACGGCATCGGGGTCCTCCTGCGCATCGCGCCAGCGCCGGAAGAACGCATCGGCGCGCAGCGCGTCCTGCAGCTGGGCGGCGAACTCCTCCGCGCCATGCGCATCGAAGCTGTAGGCGGCATCGCCGCCGCGCGCCCGCTTGGGATCTTTCAGGCTGATGTAGTAGCGCGTGGCCATGCGTGCGGCTCCATGAGTGCGGAGACGGGGAGCCTAGAGAGCCGGCGTTAGCCTCCCGTCACGGTAGCTTGAAGGCATGCGGCTCGGCGGCGAAGCCCACCACCACCGCGCCCTTGCCGACGTTGACCATGCCGGTCAGGCTCATCACGCTTTCGAACACCTCGATGCCGTTGTTGGCGCAGGTGTCGCGCAGCCGCGTGTAGCCCGGCAGCGCGCGCATTTCGGCCAGCTCGCCGCCGTAGCTCAGGCACAGGGTGGGCGTCAGCAGCCCCGCGGTCACCCGGCTGCCCGCGAACTTGAACATCCGCTCGACCGCGTTCTCGAACCCCTTGAGCTTGGCCACCGGCTGGGTGTTGCCCGCGTGCCCGTGCAGCACCGGCTTGATGTCCAGCGCGCTGCCGAGCGCGGCGCTGAACAGGCTCACGCTGCGGTCGCCCTTGGTGCGCGCGCGCGCGCGCAGGTAGTAGAGGTCGCGCGGGATCATGTAACCGTGGCTGTTGGCGGCCAGGAACTCCAGCCTGGTGCGCATGTTCTGCACGCTGGCGCCGGCCGCGCGCATGCGCACCGCTTCGACCGCGGTGACGCCTTGGGCGGCGAACAGGGTCTGGGTGTCGATCACGCGCAGCGCGAAGGGGGAGTTGTATCCGGCCGCCTGGCGTATGGGCTTGTAGTCGTTGAGGATCGCGAAGCTGGCCTGCATCGCGTTGTCGTGGATCGCGCTGCGGCTCTTGGTGATGGTCATGCAGTAGACGTGGTCGTAGTCGATCACCAGCCGGTGCAGGAACAGGTCGCGGATCTGGTTGACGGCGAACGGCGTGGTCTCGGCCTCGTGTCCGCGCTCGGCCACGTGCGCGTGCAGGAAGCTCAGGGTGGCCTCCTCGTCGCGGTGGTCGGCCAGCACCGCATCGCCGATGCGCACGGTGATCGGCAGGACCACGATATCGTTCTGCCGTATGAAGTCCTGCGGCAGGTCGCACGCAGAATCCACCACTATTCCAATGCGCATCGGCCCCTCCCGGCAGGCGTGTTCAAGCTCGAACGTTACGTGCAGCGCGATCGCGCGTGCTTTCGGCGATCGCGCCGCGGATTAGAGCGGCAATTTAATCACATTTGATTCCGCGAGCCGCCTTGCGGCAGCTCCTTTACCGCTACGTGGGCTAGCGGATGAAACGATTGTCTGCCCCTGCATCGCACCGATACTCTTCATCTCCGCCGTTCTCCCGATCGCCAACTTGAGGTGCGGCGGGAGGGAGAGCCAGGCCCTAGTGGCGACGCTTTCGACAGGGCTAGCTTTAGACAGGGGACATGTCCAACGACCTCCATTGGCGGTTCCGGTAGTCAATCAATCGCCGGCAACGATTGCCGGCGGCGGGGCGGCGGGGCGGCCGAGCCGGCATGCGGCAGCTACCGCTGCCGGTCTGCCGCCGTGGCGTCTGCCGATGCGATCGCCGATGCAGGGAGCTGTTCCAGCTTGGCCCCAAGCCGGAAGACGCACCTGCTTCAGGGCGAGTACGCGCGCGGCAGCGCGCCTTCGGCGCGCAGGTAGCGGTCGCGCAGTTCGGTCTGGCGCGACCGCATCGGAATGGCGCGCCCGCCCAGCCACAGCCGTTCGGCGACGTGGGCGACATCCAGCGGGTCGCCGCTCCACAGCACCAGGTCGGCGAGCTTGCCCGGCGCGATCGTGCCCAGCTGCGCGTCCACCCCCAGGACCTGCGCCGGGACCCGCGTCAGCCCGGCCAGGCCGGCTTCCCACGGCAAGCCGTTGGCGACCGCGTTGCCGGCCAGCTGGCGCATCTTGCGCGCGTTGTGCGAGGCGTCGTTGGGCTGGGCGAACGACACCTGCACGCCGGCCGCGTGCAGCCGCGCCGCGTTCTCCAGGGTGGCGCCGAGCTGGTCGAAGTCGGCCGGCAGGTTGCCCAGCGCATTGACGAACACCGGCACCCGGGCCTGCGCGATCTGCGGCGCCAGGGTCCACGCCTCGGCGCCGCCGGCGATGGCGATGCGCACCTTCTCGCGCTGCGCCCAGCGCAGCAGTTGGCGGATGTCGGCGGCGCGCTGGACCGCCACCACGATGCGGCCGCTGCCGCCGAGGTAGCGGGCCAGCG
>DATHAV010000128.1:0-1590 GCA_035296505.1 Pseudoxanthomonas sp. | reverse complement strand
TGGCGGCCCTGCTCCAGCGCCTCGCGCAGCACGTTGAAGTACGCGTCCACGAATTCCTTGGCCTCGCGCTTGTTCAATCCGACCTCGTCGAACAGCCGCTCGGCCATCTCCGCCTTTGTCAGTGCCATGCCGTCCCCTTCTCCATCAGCCGCGTATACGGGCGCCATGATCGCGTTCGACCGCGGCGATCACCCCGGCGATGGCACCGTCCACATCGCGGTCGGTCAGGGTGCGCGAGTCGTCCTGCAAAATCAAGCCCATAGCCAAGCTTTTTTGCCCCGCTTCCACCCCCTGCCCGACGTAGCGATCGAACACCACCATGTCCCGCAGCCATTGGCCCGCGGCCGCGCGGACCGTCTCGGCGATGGCCGCCCACGGCACCGTATCGGCGACCACGAAAGCGAGGTCCCGGCGCACGGACGGAAAGCGCGAGACCTCCCCGGCGCGGGGTAGCGCGCGCGCGATCAGCGGCGCCAAGTCCACCTCGAACGCCAGCACCTCGTGGTCCAGGTCCAAGGCGCGCTGCAGGCGCGGATGCAGTTGGCCGATCCAGCCGATGCGCTTGCCGTCGCGCAGCACGTCGGCGCCGCGGCCCGGATGTCCGTAAGCGGCGACCGCCGGCCGGTAGGCCAGGGTCGCGCCCGCAGCGGCGGCCAGGCTGTCGAGGTCGCCCTTGAGGTCGTGGAGATCGGCCTTGCGCGCGGGCTCGCCCCACTGCTCGGGTCGGGCGTCGCCGCAAATGGCGGCGGCCACGCGTTGGATTTCGATCGGCGCCGGCGCGCCGCCTCGCTCCCGCGTCGCAGTCTTCGAATCGCCAGCCTGGAATACGTTGCCTAGTTCGAACAGCCGGACGCGACCGGCCTGGCGCGCGGCGTTGCGCTGCAGCGCCGACACCAGCCCGGGCAGCAGCGCGGTGCGCATTACCGCCAGTTCGGCGCTGAGCGGATTGGCCAGGGCCACTGCGCCGTCGGCGACATTCCACTGCCGCAACAGCGAGGCGTCGACGAAGGCGTAATTCAGCGCTTCGAAATAGTCGCGCGTCGCCAGGTGGCGACGCAGGCTGCCGGTATCGAGCAGGCCTTCCGAAGGCGCGGCGATGCGCGTGGCGCCGCCGGGGAGCGTGGTGGGAATGCGCTCGTAGCCATGGATGCGGGCGAGTTCTTCGATCAGGTCTTCCTCCATTGCGATATCGAACCGGCGCGGCGGCGCGGTGACCCGCCAGCCGTCCTGGACCGCCTCCACCGCCATCCCCAGCGCGCGCAGGATGCGTTCGATATCGGCGTCTTCGATCCGCAGGCCGAGCAGGCGTTCGATGCGCGCGCGGCGCAGCATGATCGGCGCCGGTGCGGGCAGGTGCTGCGGCAGGACCGCTTCCACCACCGGGCCGGGCGCCCCGCCGGCGAGTTCGACCACCAGCCGGGTCGCCACTTCGATCGCCTGCGCCGGCAGCGACGGGTCCACGCCGCGCTCGAACCGGTGCGAGGCGTCGGTGTGCAGCCCGAGCCTGCGCCCGCGACCGATGATCGCGCCGGGTGCGAAATGCGCGGCCTCCAGGAACACGTTGCGCGTGCTCTCGGTGACGCGCGTGTC
>DATHAV010000127.1:0-5713 GCA_035296505.1 Pseudoxanthomonas sp. | reverse complement strand
CGGGGCGGGCCGCCGAACACCGGCTCGCGGCTTCACCCTGCTCGAAGTCATGGTGTCGCTGCTGATCTTCGGGCTGCTGTCGGCTGCCGGCGTAGCGGTGATGTCCTATGCCGCCGGCAACCAGGAGGTGGTGCACGGACGCATGGAACGGCTGGCCGAGTTCCAGCGCGCACGCGGCGTGCTCAAGGCCGACCTGGGACAGGTCGCGCTGCGCCGCACGCGCCAGGGCGACGGCAGCGCCGCGCGCCATGCGTTCGTCGCCGGGCGCCCTGGGGAGAGCGGCCCGCTGCTGGCGTTCGTGCGCCGCGGCTGGAGCAATCCGGACGCCGATCCCCGAGCGTCGATGCAGTACGTGGAGTACCGGATCAGCGAAAGGCAGCTGGAACGCAGCACCCGGCCGGCGCTGGACGGCGCGATGCTGGGCGCGCCGCAGGTGCTGCTCACCGGCATCGAAGCGACGCAGGTGGCCTACCGCTACCGCGGGCAGTGGATCGACGGCTGGCCCGGCGGCGCCGAGGCCATGCCCGAAGCGATCGAGATCGCGCTCGAGCTGGACGGGATCGGCCCCGTCCGGCAGCGCTTCCTGCTGCCTGGCGGTTTCGTCCGATGAAACGCGCGCAGCGGGGCGTGGCGCTGCTGACCGTATTGCTGCTGGTAGCGGTGATGACGGTGCTGCTGATGGCGGTGCTCGACGATATCCGCTTCGGACTCCGTCGCGCCGCAAACGCACAGAACGTGGCGCAGGCGCAGTGGTATGCGCTGGGGACCGAAGCGCTGGCGCAGGCGCGCATCCAGCGGCTGGCGCTGCGCGATGGCGGCCGCACCACGCTGGCCGGCGACTGGAACGGCCGGCCGATCGTGTTCCCGCTGGGCGAGGGCGACCGCCGCGACGGGATGATCAGCGCGCGCCTGCGCGACGGCACCGCGTGCTTCAACCTCAACAGCGTGGTCCAGGGCGCCGGGGAGCAATGGCAGCGCTACGGGATCGGAGTGGGCCAGTACCTGGCGCTGATGCAGGCGCTGGAGTTTTCGCCACGCCAGGCCGAGACCCTGGCCGACGCGCTGGTCGACTGGATCGACAGCGACCAGCAGGCCGGCACGGGCGGCGGCGAAGACGGTCATTATCTGGCGCGTCCCGAGGCGTCGCGCACCGCCGGCGCGCTGCTGGCCGAGGTCAGCGAACTGGCCGCCATCCATGGCTACGACGCGGCCAGCATCGCGCGCCTGCGACCGCACGTATGCGCCCTGCCCAATGCGGCGCTGTCGCCGGTGAACCTCAACACCCTGCAGCCAGACGACGCCGTCATCCTGCGCATGCTCACCGGCAACGCGCTTGGCCTCGCCGAGGCGCGACGCGTCCTTGCGGCACGTCCCGCGGCGGGGTGGCACGACGTGCTGGCGTTCTGGAGCCAGCCGGCGCTGGCGCGTGCGGCAATGCCCGACCCGGTGCTGCAGCAGGTCGCGCTGCGCAGCCGCTATTTCAACCTGCACGCGGAAGTCGAGTACGCGGGCGCGCAGGTGGTGCTGAGCGCGCTGTTCGAGCAGGACGCCTCGGGACGGACCCGGCTGGTGGCGCGGCGCTGGAGCAACGAAGAATGACGAGTCCGCCGACGACCACGCTGCTGGTCCTTCTGCCCACCGACCCGATGCGTCCCGCAAGGTGCCTGCGCATTGACTCGGGCGGGGACGTGCTCGAACGTCTGGACGCGGATACGGCGCGGCCGCTTCCCGCTGCATTCACTGCCGGGATCGCACGGACCGTCCTGGCGGTGCCGGGCGCCGAGGTGCGCACGCTGTGGATGGACCTTCCGGCGCACAGCCCGGCGCAGGCGCAGGCCGCGGCGCGGGTGCTGCTGGCCGAGCGCGTGGCCGGTCCGCGCGAAGGCCTGCACATCGCGATCGGGCCGCGCCCCTCCTCAGGTCCCACGCTGGTGGCGGTGGTCCAAGCGACGCTTCTGCGCCACTGGCTGGACCGCGCGCGCGCGCTCGGCGTGGTCGCCGACGTCGCCGTGCCGCAACCGCTGCTGCTTCCGCCACCGGACACGGACGATGAGCTGGTTGCCGCGATCTACGGGGATCAGTGGCTGGTGCGTGCGGACCGGTTGGCGTTCGCTGCCGAGCCCGGACTGGCGCGGCAGGTGCTGGGCACGCGCGCAGCGACGCCGGTAACCGGAACCGAAGCGGTGGAGCGCCTGCTCGCTCGCGAGGCCGCGGGCGGTATCGCGCTCGACCTGCTGCAGTACGAGTTTGCGCTTGCGCCGGAGACGCGGGCTCGAGGGCCCGACAGGCGCCGATTGGCCGCACTGGCGGCGGCCGTGGTGCTCTCGCCGCTGCTGGTCACCGGCGTCCAGGCGTTGCGCTACGAGCTTGCGGCGCGCAGCTTGCAGCGGCAGTCGACGGCGCTTGCGGCGCCGCTGGTGTCGGCGCGAACGGCTGAGCCGATCGCAGCCCTGCGGCGCGAACGGGATCTGCTGCAGGCGCCGGCGATATTCCGGAAGCAGCGGCAGGCGCTGCTTTCGGCAATAGCAGCCGAACCCGGTCTGCACCTGGAGAGCCTGGAATACAGCGCCGAGGCGGGCCTCTCTGCAAAGGTGGTCCATCCTACGGACGAACAGCTGCAGCGACTCGTGGATTCGATCCGGCGACACGGGCTCGAAGTGCGCGTATCCCCTAGCGCCGCGACCGGCCAAGGGTCCCTGGCCTCCGTCATCGATATCGGGGCCGGCGCTTGAATTCCGGCGAGCGCATGCAGGCCTGGTGGCGGTCGCGCAACCGCCGCGAGCGCCTCATGCTCGGGGTGATGGTCTCGTCGTTGGCCGCGTTCGCACTGTGGTACGGCGTGCTGTGGCCGCTGCGCGCCGCTCGCGACGCGGCGCAGCGGCGCTACGACGCCGCGGTGGCGACGCTGGCCGAGGCCCGATCGATGGCCGCCCAAGTCCAGGGCCTGCGCGAGGGCTTCTCGGCTCCGCCCCAAGCGTCCGAGCTGCCGCGCGCGGTGCTGGAAAACGCCGCCGCCGCCGGAATCGTCATCAGCCGGCAGCGCACGGACACCGAAGGCCGCTTCACGATCGACATCGATGCGGTCGCGGCTCCGGCGCTGTTCGCCTGGCTGGACGGCCTGCACCGCGGATCAGGCGTGGTCGCCTATTCGCTTCGGATCCAGCGTCGGGCCGATGCCGTCAGCGCGGTCATCGTGTTCGCGACGGTGGCGCCATGAGGCCGCGCAATCGCTGGATTCGCTTGGCGTTCGCGGGTGGCGTGATCGTGCTGTTCGCGGCCGCACTGCTGCCGCTGTCACTGCTGGTGAACAGGTCGGGCCTGCCGGCTTCGGGCCTGGCCGCCCGCGAAGTCGAAGGCACCTTCTGGTCCGGTAGCTTGCGCTCGGCCTCCTGGCGGGGCCTGCCACTGGGCGATGTATCGGTGCGGCTGCGGCTGATGCCGCTTTTGCTGGGCCGCCAGTGGTTCCACCTGTCGACCGCAGAGGGGGCCGAGGCCGCCGTAGTGCGGGGAACGCGCTGCGGAGTGGCGGACGTCAGCGGCCAGTGGACGGTGCCGGGCCCCGCCATGCTGTCGGCGAGCGAAGTCACGGTGCGGCTGCGCCAGGTAACGCTGGTGTTCGACCGGCAGCGTTGTCTCCGCGCCGGCGGCAGGGTCGAGCTGCGCCTGAACCCGGGTCTCGCGGCACTGCCGGAGCTGGAGCTGGAAGGCGACGCGGCCTGCGCGGGAGCGGACGGACAAGTCCTGCTGTCGAGCGCTGCCGACGCCGCACCCAACGAGGTGGACTCGATCCTTACCATCGATGCCCGAGGCGGCTACCGTCTGCAGACCACGGTCCGATCGGCCGATCCGGCCATCGACGCGGCGCTGCAGGCGTCCGGCTTCGTGTCCTCGCCTGTCGGTCTGGTGCTCGTCAGCGAGGGACGGTTGCCGCCTGTCCGCTAGCAGGGGCGGTCATCGCGCGCCTGACGAGCTCGGCGGGCACAGCCGCGACAATCCGGCCCATGTGCCGTTACCAGTGGAACTGCATGCGCAGCGCATGCTGCGCGGTCTCGTCGCCGGTGAGCCCGTTGTCACTCCGGGTGTAATTGAACATGAAGCGCAGGCTGGGATTGACGTAGTAGTTCATTCCCAGGATCCAGCTGCTGACCTCGAGCCCGGCGGTGTCGTGGTTCTCGATGGAGTCATAGCGCGCAGTCAGTTCCCAAAGTCCCTGGTCGGAAACCTTGGGCGCGCCAAACAGGCCGGTGGCCGGCCTGTAGATGCGGTGTCCGCCGTTGAGCAACCACGCGCCCTGCAGATACCAGGTGCGCACATCCTGATCGTTGCCCAGCGGCTGCCCGTAGGTCGCATTCGCGTACTCGCTCTGGAAGAACAGCGGACCGAACGAGCCGGCCGCCTCGACCGCATAGCTGGTCACCTTGCCGCCGCTGGCGCCGGTGACCGTGGCGATGGTCTGTGCGGGGCCGCGCCGCCCCGCGTAGCGGGTCGCCGCCACCAGGTCGGCCGACTCCTTGTTGGTGTTTTCAACGCTGGCCCAGCCACCGACATGCAGGGTTTTGTCGGCGGTATTGATCGGGACGAAGGTGACGCGCCCTGAGGCGCCAACTCCCTCATTGCGGGGGTCCGAGGCCTCGCGCAGGTTGAATGCGGCAAAACCGGCGGTGTAGTGGTCGCCGGCGCGCTGGTAACCCATGCCCTGCTGCCACTGGCGGCCGTTGAACAGGCCCGAAGCCGAGGCGAAGGGACGCTCCATCATCAGGATGTCGTTGGAGCTGGTGAGCTCCTCCATGGAGCGGTAGGGCTTGAAGCGGCCGATGGTGACATCGCCACCGAACGCGGACTTCGAGATGTACAGGTCGCGCAGGCCGTCCAGGTTGTCGCCGGCGGCGAAATCCTGCTCGACCTTGTAGTTCCAGCCGAACGCCTTGCCGGTCAAGGTCAGGCGCGCGCGCCGGAATTCGGTGGTCCCGGTGACGTCGGCGAGGTCGCGGTCGAAGGCGTAGGCATCGAAATGGACGCGGCCGCCCAGGGTGGCTTCGAAATTCCCGTCCGCGGACGCAAGCCTGAAGCCTCCCCTGGTCTCGGCTCGAGTCGCGGCGGTATCGCTGGCGACCGGCCTGGCGGCGGCAGCGCGCTTGAGGCCAGGGCCGGCCACCGCTTCAGCGTCTGCCCCGGGTTTGGCGGCGGACCGCTCCTCGAGCAGGGCGATCCTGGCCTGCAGGGCAGCCAGCTGCGCCTTCAGTTCGGCGATCTCGCCGCCGTCGGCAGCGGACGCACCAAAGCTGGTGCACCCCAAAGTGGCGGCAAGTGCAGCGGCCCGGGTCGAATAGCGCATTTGGACTCTCCGTTGAAGGCGACATTGCGAAAGCCGAGGATCCACCTTGGCGCCGCGCATGACGTAAATGTTACAGAAGCCTCTGCGAGCGGGGCGCGTCTGGACAGGCAGCGAAGCCATCCGGTACAGCCGCCGCAGCGACAAAGTAAGGCGTACCGGACAAAGCAAAAAGCGAGCCGTGCCGGGTAAGCAATCGTCGCAGCCGCGTTGCCCTGGACAAAACGCGTATTCGCACAGTAGCGGCGGCATGCGCATGCTAAGTACCCGCACCATGTGATTTGCTGAACTCCCGAGCCAATGGGCATCGCGCAACCGGGATGCAACTTCCTTGTCACGGTCTTGCCGCATCGACACGCTTTGATACGCGGGTCCCGGCGT
>DATHAV010000126.1:0-2609 GCA_035296505.1 Pseudoxanthomonas sp. | reverse complement strand
TGGTGCTGCTGGGTACCGCATACATGCTGCTTGGCCGGTGGCTAGTGCCGCGGCGCAGCGGCGAGTCCGGCAACCCGGACTACCTGCGCCTGGATCGCTACTACACCGAACTGGTGGTGGAAGCCGAATCGCCCTGGATCGGCCGCACCCTCGGGGAGTTCGAAAAGTCGTTCAAGAGTCGATTACAGGTGACCGATTGGCTGCGCCGCGGCCAACGTAGACGCTATCAATCCAGCGAGAGCCCATTGGCGGCCGGCGACGTGCTGCTGGTGCGCGCGTCTCCCGACGAGATCGCCTCGATCAAGGACGAACGCGGGCTGGCGCTGCACGCGGTGGCCAAGTACGGCGAGAAGCCCCGTGACGAGGATTCGCACAGCGAGCTGCTGGGCGAGGAAGTGCTGGTGCAGGCGGTGGTCGCGCCGCACTCGGAGTTCGCCGGGCGCACCGTGGGCGACATCGATTTCCTGCGCAACCTGGGCGTGGTGGTGGTCGGCCTGTGGCGCCGCGAAGGCTGGCTGCAGGGCGAGATGTCCGAGCTGCAGCTGAAGGAAGGCGACCTGCTGGTGCTATGGGGCCAGCAGTCGCGGTTCGAGCAATTGGCCGCGCACCACGGCTTCCTGATGCTGATGCCGTTCAATGCGCAGGAAAAGTCGCGCCGGCGCGCACCGCTGGCGCTGGCGATCATGGTCGCCGCCATCGCCGCCGCCGCCATCGAGCTGCTGTCGCCGCAGATCGCGTTCCTGGCGGGAGCCTTGGCCATGGTGCTGACCCGCTGCGTGGGCGTGGAACAGGCCTACTGCAAGATCGACGTACGCATCTTCGTGATGATCGCCGGCATGATCCCGCTGGGCATCGCCATGGAGCGCACCGGTACCGGAACCCTGTTCGCCAACCTGCTTCTGGCGCACGCGGCCGACTGGTCGCCGCTGGTGCTGCTGCTGGTGATGTTCAGCGCCGCGGCGCTGCTGACCCAGGTGCTGTCCGACGCCGCCACCACCGTGCTGCTGTGCCCGATCGCGATCGGAGTCGCTACCGGGGTCGGGCTGCCGGCCACGCCGTTCGTGGTATGCACGGCCATGGGGGCGGTGGCTTCGTTCCTGACGCCCATCGGCCATCACGGCAACCTGTTGATCCTCAACCCGGGCCAGTACACCTTCGGCGATTTCCTGCGCGTGGGAGCGCCGCTGACCGTGCTGATCGCCCTCATCTCGGCGTGGATGTCGCGCTGGCTCTGGCTGGGCGGGCCGCTGTGGCCGGGGGCGGGCGGTTAAACTTCCGCATTGCCCGACCACGATCCCGAGTCGATGACCGAAACCATCCGCCCCGCCTTCCACGGCTTCGAACAGATTCCGCTGCGCGAGTACGCCGAGCGCGCCTACCTCGACTACTCGATGTACGTGGTGCTGGACCGGGCCCTGCCCTTCATCGGCGACGGGCTCAAGCCGGTGCAGCGGCGGATCGTCTACTCGATGAGCGAACTGGGGCTCAACGCCGCCGCCAAGCCGAAGAAGTCCGCGCGCACCGTGGGCGATGTCATCGGCAAGTTCCATCCGCACGGCGACAGCGCCTGCTACGAGGCGTTGGTGCTGATGGCCCAGCCGTTCTCCTACCGCTACCCGCTGATCGAAGGCCAGGGCAACTTCGGCTCGCCGGACGATCCCAAGTCGTTCGCGGCGATGCGCTACACCGAATCCAAGCTGACCCCGATCGCCGAGGTCCTGCTGGGCGAACTGGGCCACGGCACCGTGGACTGGACGCCCAATTTCGACGGCACCCTGGAGGAGCCGAGCTGGCTGCCGGCGCGCCTGCCGCATCTGCTGCTCAACGGCACCACCGGCATCGCGGTGGGCATGGCCACCGACGTGCCGCCGCATAACCTCAATGAAATCGTCAGCGCCTGCATCCGCCTGCTCGACGACCCCCAGGCCACCGTGGCCGACCTGTGCGAGCACGTGCGCGGGCCGGATTACCCCACCAAGGCCGAGATCATCACCCCGGCCAGCGACCTGCGGGCGATGTACGAAAGCGGCCACGGCAGCGTCCGCGCCCGCGCCACCTTCGTGAAGGAGAACGCGAGCATCGTCATCGACGCGCTGCCCTACCAGGTGTCGCCGTCGAAGGTGATCGAGCAGATCGCCGCGCAGATGCGGGCCAAGAAACTGCCGTGGCTGGAGGATATCCGCGACGAGTCCGACCACCAGAACCCGGTGCGGGTGGTGCTGATCCCGCGCAGCAGCCGGGTCGACGCCGAGCAGCTGATGGGGCATCTGTTCGCCACCACCGACCTGGAGCGCAGCTACCGGGTCAACCTCAACATCATCGGCCTGGACGGGCGCCCGCAGGTCAAGAACCTGCGCAGCTTCCTCACCGAATGGCTGGCGTTCCGCAGCGACACCGTCACCCGGCGCCTGAAGCACCGGCTGGACAAGGTCGAGCGCCGCCTGCACCTGCTCGAGGGCCTGCTGGTCGCGTTCCTCAACCTGGACGAGGTGATCGGCATCATCCGCGCCGAGGACGAACCGCGCGCGGTGCTGATGGCGCGCTTCGACCTCAGCGAGGACCAGGCCGACTACAGCCTCGACACCCGGCTCAAGCAGCTCGCGCGCCTC
>DATHAV010000125.1:0-1905 GCA_035296505.1 Pseudoxanthomonas sp. | reverse complement strand
TTGAAACTCCCCGACTTGGGCGCATTGCCCTTGGCCACGATGGCACGTTTGAAGCCGTGGGTCGCGGCCTCGCGCAGGCGCTCCTCGCCGTTGGGAATGGGCCTGATCTCGCCCGACAGTCCCACTTCGCCGAAGGCGATGGTCTTCTCCGCCAGCGGCCGGTCGCGCAGGCTCGACAGCACCGACAGCAGCACCGGCAGGTCGGCCGCGGTCTCCTGCACGCGGATACCGCCGACCACGTTGACGAACACGTCCTGGTCGCTGGTGACGATGCCGCCATGACGATGCAGCACCGCCAGCAGCATCGCCAGGCGGTTCTGCTCCAGTCCCACGGCCACCCGGCGGGGATTGGACAGCGGCGAAGAATCCACCAGCGCCTGGACTTCGACCATCAGCGGCCGCGTGCCCTCGCGCGTGACCATCACGCAGCTGCCCGGCTGCTGCACGCTGCCGCCGGAGAGGAAGATCGCCGACGGATTGGGCACTTCCTTCAGCCCCTTCTCACCCATGGCGAACACGCCGAGCTCGTTGACCGCGCCGAAGCGGTTCTTGAACGCGCGCAGCACGCGGAAACGGCTGCCGCTTTCGCCCTCGAAATACAGCACCGCATCGACCATGTGCTCGAGCACGCGCGGGCCGGCGATGCCGCCTTCCTTGGTCACGTGACCCACCAGGAACACCGCGGTGCCGGTTTCCTTGGCGTAGCGCACCAGCCGCGCCGCGCTCTCGCGCACCTGGCCGACCGAGCCGGGCGCGGCGGTGAGCGATTCGGTCCACAGCGTCTGCACCGAATCGGCGACGATGATCCTGGGCCTGGCGGCCACGGCATGGTCGAGGATCTTCTCGATTCCCGTCTCGGCCAGCGCCCGCAGGCCTTCCAGCGGCAGGCCCAGGCGCACCGCGCGCCCGGCCACCTGGGCCAGCGATTCCTCGCCGGTGACGTACAGCGACGGCAGGGTCTGCGACATCTGCGCCATCGCCTGCAGCAACAGCGTGGACTTGCCGATGCCCGGATCGCCGCCGACCAGGACCACGGCGCCTTCGACCAGCCCACCGCCGAGCACCCGGTCGAATTCGCCGATGCCGGTCGATACCCGGGTTTCCTCGCCGTGGCGCACGTCCTTGAGCGCGACGATGGCGGGAGCCTCCAGCTTGCCCGCCCACCCGCTGCGACGCGAAGCGGCGGCTGGCGCGCTGGCCGATTCCAGCACGATTTCGGACAGCGAGTTCCACGCACCGCACTCCCCGCACTGCCCCTGCCATTTGTTGTGTTCGCCCCCGCATTCGGCGCAGACGTACGCGGTGCGGGATTTGGGTGATGCCTTGGCCACGGGCGCTGCCTGATCGGAGGAAGGACTACTGTAGTCGCGCACCGTCTCCAGCGGCGAGACGTCCAACTGCGTGCTTTCGGGATGTGGGCGTCGATCGGCCACAGCGGAGATCTGGCCGGATGGCTCCTTCGAACCCCGAGACAGGCGCACTCTGCCAGGCGTCTACTTTTCGGTATAGCTCAAGCCGGTCGAGCTGACCCTTGGTACACAAGGGTTCCAGCCACGCACTGGCGACAGGGTTTCGGTATGCCTGCTTGCTGCGTGGTGGGTGTGGTAATGGCCGCTCTGGGACCACAGCCGTGCCCGACACCAATCCTGAGGATTTGGTGTTTCTGCAAACGTCCAACACCGTGTGCGGGCATTCCATTACGGACCTCAACACAGTGAAGTTGCTTACAGGACGCGCACGGAATCATCGTCGGGCTCCAACCGAGGAGGGTGGAGGAGCGAGCGAAACTTCCTTTACCATGAAGCCGCTTTAAATTTCCTACATTTTTGGAGGCCGCGTGATCTATCCGCCAGGCGCTGCAGAGACACTGATGACGCAGTTCCATGACACGCAGCGCCAGCTGAT
>DATHAV010000124.1:0-4338 GCA_035296505.1 Pseudoxanthomonas sp. | reverse complement strand
GATGCGCAAGGCCGGCTTCACCCGCTTCGCCACCCTGCCGTTCCCGCAGCCCTGCTACCCCACCGGCTGGTGGAGCGTGACCCTGGCGCGCAAGGCCGAGGGTTTCGTCTTCCGCGAGGGCGACGCCAGCAGCAAGGGCTTCGAAACGCTGTACTACAGCGCGCCCCTGCACGCCGGCGCGCTGGTGGCGCCGCCGTTCGTGGCCAAGGCCCTTGGGGATTCGTGATCAACCCCCACAAAGCAATAAACGGGTCCAGGCACTTAAGAACAAGCGCTCAAATGGCCATGGTTCTTGGATTGCTCTTGCCTGTGGCTGAGACAGCGAGAAGAGCGAATCAATTGCGCGAATTGGCCAACTTCTTCAGTTGGTTCGACGACTATATGCTTGGAGCCCTTCTTGTGCTTGTTTCCTGCCAAGCCTTAAGGGGCAAAAAGGACTTCAACTTGTATTTGATTGCGATTTGGGGAATCGCCGTAGGGGGACATTTTCTAAGCTTCCTGGGGCAATTCAAGTATCATGGAATCCCAGGAGGCGACCCTGGTTTATTCTCAACCACATTTGTTGCCATAGTGAAAGGCATCATACTTACCTATATGCTTATTGGTTTGATTTTAAGCATAAAAGGCAACAAAGCGGGTTGATTATGCTTACCTATGTCTTTCGGACACCAGCACTTCGTTGATCGCTTCATGAAGGCATGAGCCTGCAAGCGTCTTGTTCCAGTGAATTCATATAGCGGACGCATGTAGGCGTTCGCCATTTTCGAATGGCTCCTAGCCTCGGCCTTGTCGAACAGATCCGGCACTCATTGAAATCGGGGTCGATGCCTACAGCGCATCTGAATCCAGCTCGCCGGTCCTGATCCGCACCACCCGGCCAAGGTCGTACACGAACACCTTGCCGTCGCCGATCTTGCCGGTGCCGGCGGACTTGACGATGGCCTCGACCACGCGATCGACCTGGTCGTCGGTGGCCGCGATCTCCAGCTTCACCTTGGGCAGGAAATCGACCACGTACTCGGCGCCGCGGTAGAGTTCGGTATGGCCCTTCTGGCGGCCGAAGCCCTTGACCTCGGTAGCGGTGATGCCGGTGATGCCGGCCTCCGACAGCGCTTCGCGCACGTCGTCCAGCTTGAAGGGCTTGATGATAGCCATGATCATCTTCATGAGTGCGCTCCGGTGGCGGGCCGGCAGGATAACGCGGTTGCGCGCTGCGACGGCCTCGGGTTCAATGCCACGATCGCGCCGCTGCCGGAATTTCCCGACAGCGCGCCGCAGCCATTCCCGATGGCGACGCGCCCCTCGCGGGGGCGAGGCTGTACGCACTGCCGGAGAGCTGACCATGATCGACCTCAACCACATCGACGACCTCGCCCGCCGCCTCAGCGACCTGGTGCCGCCGGGCCTGCGGGAATCGCGGGAAGAACTGCAGCAGACCTTCAAGAGCGCGCTGCGGTCGGGCCTGTCCAAGCTCGACCTGGTGACGCGCGAGGAGTTCGAAGTGCAGCGCGCTGTGCTGCTGCGCACGCGCGAAAAACTCGAGGCACTGGAGCGCGCGGTCGCGGCGCTCGACGCCTCGGCCCCGCCGCGGCCCTAGGCGCGCCGCCGTGAGCCTTGCGCTGGTGCACAGCCGTGCACGGGCCGGCGTGTCCGCGCCTCCGGTCCGGGTCGAAGTCCACCTGTCGGGCGGACTGCCGGCCACCCACATCGTCGGCCTGCCCGAAGCGGCGGTGCGCGAATCCCGCGACCGCGTGCGCGCCGCGATCCTGTGCGCGCAGTACGAGTTCCCGCAGCGCCGCATCACCGTCAACCTGGCGCCGGCCGACCTGCCCAAGGACGGCGGACGCTTCGACCTGCCGATCGCGCTGGGCATCCTCGCCGCCAGCGGGCAGATCAACGGCCAGGCGCTGGGCGAGTACGAGTTTCTCGGCGAACTCGGTCTCACCGGCGAATTGCGCGCGGTGGACGGCATCCTGCCCGCGGCGCTGGCCGCGGCGCGCGCTGGACGCAAGCTGATCGTGCCCTTGGGCAGCGGTGCCGAAGCGGCGCTGGCGCGCGATGTGGAGGCCTTTACCGCGCGCACGCTGCTGGAAGTGTGCGCGGCCCTGAACGGCAGCAAGTGCCTGCCCCCGGGCGAAGCGCCGCCGCCGCTGCCCAACATCGTTCCGGACATGGCCGACGTGCGCGGCCAGCTGCATGCGCGCCGCGCGCTGGAGGTCGCCGCGGCCGGCAACCACCATCTGCTGCTGATCGGCACGCCCGGCTGCGGTAAGACGCTGCTGGCCTCGCGCTTGCCGGGCCTGCTGCCGGAGGCCAGCGAGGACGAGGCGCTGGAAACCGCCGCCATCGCCTCGGTCAGCGGTCGCGGGCTGGATCCCGCGCGCTGGCGCCAGCGCCCTTACCGGTCGCCGCACCATACCGCCAGCGCAGTGGCCCTGGTCGGGGGCGGAGCCGATCCGCGCCCGGGCGAAATCTCGCTCAGCCACAACGGCGTGCTGTTCCTGGACGAACTGCCCGAGTGGGACCGGCGTGCGCTCGAGGTGCTGCGCGAGCCGCTGGAGTCGGGCACGGTCACGGTCTCGCGCGCGGCGCGCAGCTCGGAGTTTCCCGCGCGTTTCCAGCTGGTGGCGGCGATGAACCCTTGCCCGTGCGGCTGGGCCGGCGACGCCAGCGGGCGCTGCCGCTGCAGCGCCGAGAACATCCGCCGCTACCGGGCGCGGATCTCCGGACCGCTGATGGACCGCATCGACCTGCACATCGAAGTGCCGCGGCTGCCGCCGCAGGACCTTCGCCCCGACGCGCCCTGCGGCGAGGCCACCGCACCGATCCGGGCGCGTGTCGAGCGCGCCCGCGCGCTGCAGTCCGCGCGCAGCGGCAAGGCCAATGCGCAGCTGACGCAGTCGGAAACCACCGCGCACTGCCGCCTCGGCGAACGCGACCAGGCGCTGCTGGAGCGCGCCATCGACCGGCTGCAGCTTTCCGCGCGCTCGATGCACCGCATCCTGCGCGTCGCCCGCACCGTGGCCGACCTCGCCGGCGCCGCCGCCATCGAGACCCCGCACCTGACCGAAGCGCTGGGCTACCGGCGCGCGGATCGCGCGTCCTCCTCGGGCGGTGTTTGAGGAACAGGTGGTAATCGATGCTAGGCGGGGTGCCGCATCTAGTTACTCATGCGTCGGCTCGCCGATCGATTTTTTCCGCGTGGGAACCATGCGGTGAGCAGGAAGATCGCCAGCTCTTCATCGCGGAGGGAATGACGGGCCTATGGGCATGTTTGCACGAAGACGACAGGAACAGTCGGTGCTCGTGCCTCTTCCGAGAGATGGCGTGGAGTCACCACGCCTACTGCCGATAAATGAAATCCAGCCCTATCAGGCCCTGTTCGCCAGGATCCGGGAAGGCACGCCCGCGTCCATCTCCGACGATCACGTGGCCGATGCGCTGCTGCGGGCCAAGCAGGCGGGCATCACCGAGGCCGACAGGCTGCAGGGCCCCATGATGCGCGGCGACAGGCTGTGCATGAGGTGCGCCGCCCCGGTCACGGGCTGGGTGGTGGTGAACGTGTCCGACCCGGTGCCCCCTATGCAGGGAACGGTGCAACAGACCCTGGCGTTGAATCGACAGCGCGAACAGCGGGTGGCGATGGAAGCCATGCAGAGATCCCAGGACAGCCCAGCCGCGGCGGGCCGACGGTCTGAGGAATCGCATTCAAGATCGGCCTGATTTTGCGCAGGACCCCCCCGACTGTGCTCGCCGATACCTGCCCGCGCTACCCGACACGCCGTTCTCGATGCACGCCTTAGGTGAAGACGCGGGATGCCGCCCATGCGGTATGGTCGGCATCCGGGATAAAGCGGCATGGGGCCGCGGCAGGGGCAGACGATGGCAGGCAAGCGGGCGGCTACGATTCCCGAGTACATCGGCGCCGCGCCGGCGGCGGGACAGCCGCACCTGCGCAGGCTGTACGCGCTGCTGAAAAAGGTGGCGCCCGATGCGGCCGAGGCGATCAAATGGGAACGCCGTTCTTCGTCGAGCCGCGGTTCCTGTTCGGCTTCTCCGCGCACAAGTCGCACCTGAGCTTCGCGCCGATGGGCGCGGTCGTGACGGCCTTCGCCGAAGAGCTGAAGGGCCACGACACCACCAAGCACATGCTCAAGATGCCCTTACGACGCGCCGTTGCCCGAGGCGCTGATTCGCAGGACGGCGCAGTACTGCGTCGAAACCGTGGCCGGACGCGACGACAATGGATTTTGGTAACGCTCGCGAGGCAGTAGCCACCCCGAGGTCCGTTAGGTTCGAAACTTCGGTTGATGAGGCTACTGCTTCGTAAGCGTGCTA
>DATHAV010000123.1:0-4847 GCA_035296505.1 Pseudoxanthomonas sp. | reverse complement strand
GAATCGCCGGTGCCGGTGCAGAAGCGCTACGAGGTCTATCCCGATCGCACCGAAGTGGTGGAACAGCGCTATCCAGCGGCCGGCGAGAACAACGTGCGCATCCGGCTGGGAGTGATCGCGCCCCGGGCCGATGCCAGGCCGCAGTGGGTGGACCTGGGCAAGGAGCAAGACATCTACCTCGCGCGCGTGGACTGGCGCGACCCGCAGCGCCTGACCTTCCAGCGCCAGTCGCGCGAACAGAAGACGCTGGAACTCATCGAGGCCACGCTCGCCACCGGCCGCCAGCGCATCCTGGCCACCGAAACCTCCGACACCTGGGTGCCGCTGCACCACGGCCTGCGCTTCCTCGACGACGGCCGCTTCCTGTGGTCGTCCGAGCGCAGCGGCTTCCAGCATCTGTACCTCGCCTCGGAGGACGGCCGCCGGATGACGGCGCTCACCCGTGGCGACTGGCCGGTGGACAAGCTTCTGGCGGTGGACGAGGACGCGGGGCTGGTGTTTTTCAGCGCGGGCATCCAATCGCCGACGCAGAGCCAGGTCTACTCGGTGCCGCTGGCCGGAGGCGAGCCGAAACGGCTTTCGGCCGCGCCCGGCATGCACAACGCGACCTTCGCCGACAACGCCAGCGTCTACGTCGACCTCTGGTCGAACGCGCGCACGCCGCCGCAGATCGAACTGTTCAAGGCCGACGGCACGCGCATCGCCACGCTGGTCGAAAACGACGTGACCGATCCCGGGCATCCTTACGCACCGTACCTGGCCGCGCACCGGCCGGTGGAGTTCGGCACGCTGGCCGCCGCAGACGGAAGCACGCCGTTGAACTACAGCCTGATCAAGCCGGCCGGCTTCGATCCGGCCAAGCGCTATCCGGTGGTGGTGTACGTCTACGGCGGTCCGGCGGCGCAGACCGTGACCGATGCGTGGCCCGGGCGCGCCGACGCGTTCTTCAACCAGTACCTGGCGCAGAACGGCTACCTGGTGTTCTCGCTGGACAACCGCGGCACGCCGCAGCGCGGGGCGGCGTTCGGCGGCGCGCTGTACGCCAAGCAGGGCACGGTGGAAGTGGACGACCAGCTGCGCGGGGCCGAGTGGCTCAAGGCGCAGCCGTTCGTGGACGGCGCGCGCATCGGCGTGCACGGCTGGTCCAACGGCGGCTACATGGCCCTGATGCTGCTGACCAAGCACAGCGGCGCCTATGCCTGCGGCGTCGCCGGCGCGCCGGTCACCGACTGGGCGCTGTACGACACCCACTACACCGAGCGCTACATGAACCTGCCCGCCGCTAATCCAGCGGGCTATCGCGAGGCCAGCGTGTTCACCCACCTCGATGGGATGAAGTCCAAGCTGCTGCTGGTCCATGGCATGGCCGACGACAACGTGCTGTTCGCCCATTCCACCAAGCTGATGAGCGAACTGCAGAAGCGCGGCACTCCGTTCGAGCTGATGACCTATCCGGGCGCCAAGCACGGCCTGCGCGAAGCGGACCTGCTGCACCGCTACCGGCTGACCGAGGATTTCTTAGCCCGCTGCCTTAAGCAGTAGTAAGCTTTCAAGGAACAGTCACAGGAGCGCGTATGGATTCGACGACTTCATCCACCTCGGCCTGGTGGAAACGCAACTGGAAGTGGTGCGTGCCGGTGCTGGCCGGGTCTTGCTTGTCCTCTTTCTCGCGTTCGTGGTCGGCCTGATGGCATTGCTGCTCGGCGCGATGAAATCCTCGGAGCCGTACCGGCACGCCGTGGCGCGGGCGCAGACCGATCCCGCCGTGGTCGCCGCGCTGGGCGCACCCATCGAGCCGGGCTGGTTCGCGCGGGGCAACATCAACGTCGACGGCTCCAGCGGCGAAGCCGACCTCGCGATCCCGCTGGAAGGCACGCGCGCCGATGGCACCGTGTACGTGGTCGCAGCGAAGCAAGCCGGCCAGTGGCGCTACGAAACCGTCGCGGTGAACGTGGACGGCGGGCAGCGGATCGTGCTGGAGGACAAGCGCCCATCTTCCTCGCCGTGACTGCGACGACCGGCGGGAACTCAAACGACCTAGGCCACGCGGATCAGTTGTTCGGCGGCGGCGCCTGCGGGGCGGGCCGCGACTGCACCGCGCCGGGCGGCACGTAGATCGCGATCCCGGCCGCCTTCTTCTGCGTGGTCGGGATGCCCAATCCGACGCTGGCCCCCGAGCTGCGGCCGTAGCGGCCCGCGCCGACGGACATGCCCACCGGAGAGCCGCTGGAGCCCACGCCCATCAGGATCACGCCGTTGGCGCCCAGCGCCGCGGCCTCGCGCCTGAGCCGCGCCACCGCCGCGTCGGCCTGGCCCTGGGTGCCGAAGCCGACCGCGCTGGAGGATTCCAGCTGGGCGATTTCGAAGGAGCCGGGCGGCGGGCTACTGTAGATCTGCACCTGGGCCGGATCGATCGGCGCCCGCGGCTGCCCCAGCATGATCTTGGAAGAGCTGGCGCAGGCGGTCACCAGCGCGACGAGGGAGAAGAGTACGACGGGGCGGAGGTTCATGGCACGGCTCCTGGTGGAGGGTCGGATCATCGGCCCGGGACGATGAATGCTGGCATAGCCCGGACGAAGCCAAGGTGAGGACATCGACTGGCGCCGCCGCGGGCCGGGCCTGGCGCTATCATCGTTTCCTTCTCCAATGGAGCGAGCCGAATGGGAATGATCAGCGTGCTGTGGGGCATCGTCGCCATGGTGTTCATGGTCCTTGCGTTGATCCCGCTGCTGGGCGCGGCCAACTGGCTGGTGATCCCCTTCGCCACGGTCGGGGCCATCATCGCCGCCATCGGCGTGCTGCTCGCGTCGCCAGGCAAGCGCGGTCGCACCAAGACCGGTCTGGTGTTGAACGGCATCGTGATCGTGGTCGGCATCGTGCGCCTCGGGATCGGCGGCGGCCTCGTCTGAGGGGGTGTTCTCTACCATACGGGTGACCGTGCGGTCGACTCGCCTTGGCGTTCGAATCGGCTTGCGAGCCCTCGGTAGCGGGCCGGTCTTTGCCGATCGGTCGACTGGACTCCACCGCGCCATCAACGCGCGCGGCATCGGACAAAGGATTCAGCAACGCCGTGGCACGCAGGAGGCGCCAAGACCGCGGGCGTATCATTCCCGCATCGCCGCAGGACCTGATCGCCATGGCCTATCCCCATACCCGCCCGCGCCGCATGCGCCGCGACGACTTCTCCCGGCGCCTGATGCGCGAGCACGTGCTGACCGCCGGCGACCTGATCCTGCCGGTGTTCTTGCACGAGCTGCGCGGTCGCGAGCCGGTCGCCTCGATGCCGGGCGTGGAGCGGCTGTCGATCGACGCCCTGCTGGAGGTCGCGGAACAGGCGGTGGCGCTGCGGATTCCGGCGCTGGCGCTGTTTCCGGTGACCGCGCCGCAGGCGAAGTCGCTGCAGGCCGAGGCCGCCTGGGACGACGAGGGCCTGGCGCAGCGCGCGGTGCGCGCGCTCAAACAGCGCTTCCCGCAGCTGGGAGTGATCACCGACGTGGCGCTGGATCCGTTCACCACCCATGGCCAGGACGGGCTGATCGACGGCGGCGGCTACGTCATGAACGACGCCACTGTCGAAGCGCTGGTCAGGCAGGCGCTGTCGCACGCGCGCGCCGGCGCCGACGTGGTCGCGCCCAGCGACATGATGGACGGCCGCATCGGCGCCATCCGCGCCGCACTCGAGCGCGAGGGCCACGTGCACACGCGCATTCTGGCGTATTCGGCCAAGTACGCTTCGGCCTTCTACGGCCCGTTCCGCGACGCGGTGGGCAGCGCCGGCAGCCTGGGCAAGGCCGACAAGTACAGCTACCAGATGGACCCGGCCAATTCGGACGAAGCCCTGCGCGAGGTCGCGCTGGATCTGGAGGAAGGCGCGGACATGGTGATGGTCAAGCCAGGCATGCCGTACCTGGACGTGGTGCGGCGGGTGAAACGGGAATTCGGCGTACCGACGTTCGCGTACCAGGTCAGCGGGGAATACGCGATGCTCAAGGCCGCCGCCGGCCACGGCTGGCTGGACGAACGCGCCTGCGCGCTGGAGGCGCTGACCGCGTTCAAGCGCGCCGGCGCCGACGCGGTGCTGAGCTATTTCGCGCTGGAGGCGGCCCGCTGGCTGCAGGATGGCCGCGCCTGCTGATAGGCGGCTAACCCCTCTGCCGCAAATCACGGCTTTTGTAGGCGCCAAATAAGCTATGAGCGATATTCATACATGCGGAATAATTTTCAACACTGATGAGCGAGTTAGGCAATGTGTTTAAACAGTTTTCCAAGGATTATCCATATGGCATTGAAAACATGACGGAGCTACATTAGAAAACGATGATTTTGATATCTTTATTCACGACGATAATATTATAAGGGAGGGATATCTGAGAGGTGATTACGACTATTTGGTAAGCGGCTTACACAATGGGTATTTAGATAAAGCGAAAAATTTAGTGGATGCTTTAGAGCGCATAGCCTCAAGTACAGTTTTGAATTCTTTGAAGAGAAGTTGGAAGGGCCACAAGAAGAAAAGCAGTGCGTAATAAGGAACCTATAATTTAAGCACCCAGAGTCAGGAGCACGCATGAGCCGCTACGCCGTTTTCGGACATCCCGTCGCCCACTCGCTGTCGCCACGCATCCACGCCGCGTTCGCCAAGCAGGCCGGGATCGCGATGGAGTACACCGCGATCGACGCCGCGCCCGAAGCCTTCGCCGCGGCGCTGGAGCGGTTCGCCGACGCCGGCGGCAAGGGCGCCAACGTCACCCTGCCGCTCAAGGAAACCGCGTGCGCCCTATGCGCGCACGTCGGCGACGCCGGGCGCCGCGCCGGCGCCGTCAACACCCTGAGCCGCGTCGATGGAC
>DATHAV010000122.1:0-2183 GCA_035296505.1 Pseudoxanthomonas sp. | reverse complement strand
TGGGCCGCGCACCACCGCCACCACCACCGCCACACCGACACCCCGCAGGATCCGCATTCGCCGCGCCAGCACGGCTTCTGGTGGAGCCACATGGGCTGGTTCCTCACCCCGCGCGGGTTCCGCACCGAGTGGTCCCGCATTCCGGACCTGCGAAAGTACCCGGAGCTGCGCTGGCTCGACCGCTTCGACATCCTGCTGCCGGCGATGCTCGCAGCGATGCTGTACGCGCTCGGCGCATGGCTGGAGCGCGCCCATCCCGCGCTGGGCACCGACGGCCCGCAGCTGCTGGTGTGGGGCTTCTTCATTTCCACCGTGGTGCTGTTCCACGCCACGGTCACCATCAACTCCCTGGCGCACGTGTTCGGCAGCCGCCGCTTCGACACGCGCGACGACAGCCGCAACAACTGGCTGCTGGCCCTGATCACCTTCGGCGAAGGCTGGCACAACAATCACCACCATTTTCCGGGGTCGGCGCGCCAGGGCTTCCGCTGGTGGGAGGTGGACGTCACCTGGTACGGCCTCAAGCTGATGTCGTGGCTGGGGCTGGTGCACGACCTCAGGCCGGTTCCGGCCGGACTTTCGCGCAGCGGGCGAAACGCCGCATGAGCCGCATCGCCGTGGTCGGTTCCGGCATCGCCGGCATGGGCGCCGCATGGCTGCTGTCGCGCAGGCACGAGGTGGTGCTGTTCGAAGCGGCCGACTACCTCGGCGGCCATACCCATACCCATGACATCGAACTGGCCGACGGGCGCCACGCGGTGGACACGGGCTTCATCGTCTTCAACGAGAGCAACTATCCGCTGCTGACCCGCCTGTTCGCCGAGCTCGGCGTGCGGTCGCGGCCGACGACGATGAGCTTCTCGGTGCACGACGCCGCCAGCGGCCTCGAGTACAACGCCGGCACCCTGGCGGGCCTGTTCGCGCAGCCGTCCAACCTGGTGAACCCACGCTTCTGGCGAATGATCGGCGACCTGCGCCGCTTCTACCGCCAAGCGCCGGCGGTGCTGGGCGACCCGGCCCTGGACTGCACGCTGGGGCACTACCTCGACCGCCACCGCTACTCGCGGGTGTTCCGCGACGACCACATCGTGCCGATGGCCTCGGCGCTGTGGTCCTCGCCGTCGCAGCGCATCCTGGAGTTCCCGATGTCGCACCTGGTGCGCTTCATGGGCAACCACCACATGCTCCAGCTCAGCGGCCGGCCGCAGTGGCGCGTGGTCCGCGGCGGCTCGCGGCGCTATGTCGACGTGCTGCGCGGCAGGTGGCAGGTGCAGGAACGGCTGTCCACGCCGGTGCGTTCGCTGCGGCGCACGGCCGATGCGGGAATCATGGTGGACACCGCTCAGGGCAGCGAACCCTTCGACCAGGCGGTGCTGGCCTGCCACGCCGACGACGCGCTGGCGCTGCTTGCCGACGCCACCGACGCGGAGCGCTCGATCCTCGGCGCCATCACCTACCAGGACAACGAGGCCATCCTGCACACCGACGTCCGCGCGCTGCCGCGGCGGCGGCGCGCGTGGGCGGCGTGGAACGCGCACGTGCCCGAGCAGCCCGGCGCGCCGTGCAGCGTGAGCTACTGGATGAACGCGCTGCAGTCGCTCCGCGCCAGCGAGCAGTTCATCGTCAGCCTCAACCGCGGGGCCGAGATCGACCCGGCCCGCATCCTCAGGCGCCTGCATTACCGCCATCCGCACCAGACCCTGGCCTCGGTCCAGGCGCAGGCGCGCAAGCGCGAGATCCAGGGCGTGGACCGGATCTGGTTCGCCGGCGCCGGCTGGGGCTTCGGCTTCCACGAGGACGGCTTGCGCAGCGGCGTGGAAGTGGCGCGCGCGCTGGGGGTCGAATGGCGCTGAGCCTGCCGCGCGCGACCTTGGGCCGAGACGGAGCGCCCGCGCCGGTCGGACCGCGTCCGTCGCGCGCAGCGTCCGCGGCGCCTGGTATCCACAGCGCCGTCTATACCGGCGTGGTGCGCCACCGCCGCCATGCGCCGCACCCGCACGCGTTCGCCTACCGGCTGTTCCTGATGTACCTGGACCTGTCGGAGCTGGAGTCCCTGTTCGCGCGCCGCTGGCTGTGGTCGATCGAGCGCGCCAACCTCGCCTCGTTCCGGCGCCGCGATTACCTGGGCGATCCGTCGGTGCCGCTGGACCAGGCGGTGCGCGATCGCGTGCAGGCCGAAACCG
>DATHAV010000121.1:0-3010 GCA_035296505.1 Pseudoxanthomonas sp. | reverse complement strand
TTCCGGCCAGCAGCGCCGGGGACGTGAATGATACGGGGCAGGCCACGGCGCCACAAGCGTGTCTGAAGCACGGACTTCCCGTCCTGAAGCGCCACAGGCAGGCGTGCGCGGCGGCTTGATGGCGGTGCGCCGCGCCGCGATGATTGCGTCCACCTCGGCAGCGACATGCCGACTCACGCCAGACGGGTCACATGATCGAATTCGGACACTTGACCCACGTGGGCCTGCGCCGCGACTTGAACGAGGACACCTACTACGGTGATAGCGAGCTCGGTCTGTGGCTGGTGGCCGACGGCATGGGCGGGCACGCCTGCGGCGAAATCGCCAGCGCCCTGGCCCGCGAGACCATCGTGCGCGAGATTCGCGACGGCACCCCGCTGGCGCAGGCGATTCGCGTCGCCGACGAGGAGATCATCCGCACCTCCAGGCGCCGCAACGACAGCCTGCCGATGGGCACCACGGTGGTCGCGGCCCGGGTGCGCGGCAACCGGTTCGAAGTGGCGTGGGTCGGCGACAGCCGCGCCTACCTGTGGCGCGAAGGGCAGCTGGCCCAGCTCAGCCAGGACCACAGCTATGTGCAGGAGCTGATCGCCCAGGGTGGACTCACCGCCGAGCAGGCGCGCTCGCACCCGCACCGCAAAGTCATCACTCAGGCCCTGGGAGTGACCGACCCCAACCACCTCAACGTCGAAACCATGACCGGCGAGCTGCGCCCGGGCATGCAGTTGCTTCTGTGCAGCGACGGACTGACCGAGGAGGTGGACGACCGCGGCATCGCCAGCACCCTGAGCCACGACGACTGCAGCGCGCAGGAATGCGTGGACACGTTGATCGCGGCGGCGCTCGACGGCGGCGGCTCCGACAACGTCACCGCGATCCTGGTGCGCTGCCACTGAAAGCATGGGCCGACCGATTCGCTCGGTTGCTAGGCCGCGTTCGCCAGCGCCAGCGCATCCCACACGGCCTGGCCGCCCGCCTTCTTGCGCAGCACCGCCAGCCGCGCCTCGTGCGCGGCCAGCTCCTCGGCCGACACCCGCACCCTCGGCCTGGCGCCGGCGGGCAGCGAGGCGAAGGCCGGCGCGGCCGCGGCCACGGCTGCCGCATCGTCTTCGCTGCCGAACCCGATCTCGCTCTGCCCCGCCGTGAGGTGCAGGTAGACCTCGCACAGCAGCTGCGCGTCCAGCAGGGCGCCGTGCATCTGCCGGTGCGCGTTGTCCACGCCCAGGCGCTTGCACAGCGCGTCCAGCGAGTTGCGCTGCCCCGGGAAACGCTGGCGCGCCATGAGCAGCGAATCCTCCACCTGCACGCGGTCGCGCATGCGCCCGTAGCGCTCGCCCAGCCGGGACAGCTCGTAGTCGAGGAAGCCTATGTCGAATGCGGCGTTGTGGATGATGAGCTCGGCGCCGTCCACGAACGCGAGGAACTCGTCGACGATATCGGCGAACACCGGCTTGTCGGCCAGGAACTCGAGGCTCAGCCCGGTCACCTCCGCCGCGCCCTGTTCGAACTCGCGCTGCGGGTTGATGTACTGCTGGTAGGTGTTGCCGGTGGGGCGGCGCTCGATCAGCTCGACGCAGCCGATCTCGACCACGCGGTTGCCCTTCTTCCATTCCAGGCCGGTGGTTTCGGTATCGAGGATTATCTGTCGCATGCGCTACAGCTTAGCGCCGGCAGGGGTGGAGGCAAACAGCTGCAGCGGGGTGTCGTCCGGCGTCATCTGCACCATGCGCTCGAAGACGAAGCCCAGCTTGCGCAGCAGGCGCATCGAGGACGCGTTGGCCGGATCGGTGATCGCCAGGATGCGGCCCAGTCCGAGCGCTTCGCGCGCGTGCCGCAGCACCTCGGCGGCGGCTTCGGCCGCGTAGCCCCGGCCCCAGAACTCCGGCAGCAGCGCGTAGCCCCAGGTCGGGATGCGGCAGCGCGTCGCGCCTGACCAGGCCGCACATGCCCATGCACTCGCAGGTGGCGTCCCGCACGATCTTCTGCAGGCCCAAGCCGTGGCGCCGGTAGCTGTCGATCGGCCCCATGCGCAGGTACTGGCGCGCGCCGGCCAGGTCACGCACGCCGCGATCGCCGATGTGGCGCAGGAACGACGACCCGTTCAACGACCGCAGCATGAAGGCCTCCTCGAGCGGACTGCCGCCTTCGAAAGGCTCGAGCCGCAGCCGCTCGGTCCGCAGCGGGGCTGGCTCACCCCACCGCTCCCGCCGCGTGGCGGAACCTGACCGCCTGGTCGCGCGCCAGCACGTCCACGCGCTCGTTGTCGGGATCGCCGGAATGGCCTTTGACCCAGCGCCAGTCGATCCTGTGCCGCTGCGTCGCCGCGTGCAGACGCTCCCACAGGCCGCGGTTCTTGACCGCATCGCCGCCGGAGGTCTTCCAGTTGCGCCTGACCCAGCCGCCCATCCACTCGGTGATGCCCTGGCGGACGTACTGCGAGTCGGTGTACAGGGTGACCTCGCAGGGCTCGGTCAACGTCTCCAGGGCCATGATCGCGGCCATCAGCTCCATGCGGTTGTTGGTGGTGAGGGCTTCCCCCCCGGCGATCTCGCGCTCGCGCGCCTGGTAGCGCAGCAGCGCGGCCCACCCCCCGGGACCGGGGTTGCCCAGGCACGCCCCGTCGGTGTGGATGCTGATCCGTTTCATCGACACTTGAGGCTTCATGCGGGCGCCGCGCCGGGTTGCCACGCAGCCTTGACCGGTGCCGGCGGAATTACCGCGGCAGTGCGTTTTTCCAACTGCAGCAGCGATACCGCGCGCAGGCTGTCCAGCGCACCGCCCTGTGCGGACCCGGCGTCGCTCCATACCGGCCCCAGATAGCTGAGCTCGCCGCCGCAGGGCCGCAGCCCGAAGCCGCCCAGGCGCTGTCGCCAGTCGCCGGCAGCGCGCGGCGCCAGGCCGCTGCGGCTCCAGCGCAGGCGGTACGGACTCAAGGGGTTGAGGCCGAAGAGCCATACCCGGCCGCCCGGCTCCAGCACCCGGACGCACTCTTCCAGAAGATCGCCTGCCG
>DATHAV010000120.1:0-2556 GCA_035296505.1 Pseudoxanthomonas sp. | reverse complement strand
GGCGGGCACCGGATCAGGGAGTGAAGAGGGGCATTGTATTGCGGGATCCAAATCGGGTGCAAGCGCGCCAGCCTTGGCGAAAGGCTAGACAGCCGCCAGCGCCTCGCGGATCAGGCGCTGGAACGCTGCCTGGTCGTAGCGCATCAGGATCGAAGCCTTGTCCGGGCGCCCGTGCTGCCGGTTCCAGTCGACCACCGTCGCGCCGCGGGTCAGGGCGCCGCTCAGTTCCACTGCGACCGGCCGATCGATTATCTCGATCGCATCCTGGGGCCGCAGTGCGTAGGCCATGGCCAGGGCGTCGGCCGAATGCCAGCGATCGCCGCGGCGGTCGGCCGACCACAGGCGCGTCTGCCGCGAGATCGCCTCGTAGAAACGCGCCCGCGGCGAGTCCGCCTGCAGCCAGCGCTCGGCCTCGGCGTGCAGAAAGCCATGGGCGATCACCGCCTCCCAATCGGCCAGGTCCAGGTGCGGGAACGCCTCGAAGACCATGTGCGCGGCTTCCGGATCGAAGGCCACGTTGAACTCCGCCGCCGCGGTGATGTTGCCGTGCGCGCTGACCGCCCCGCCCATCACCACCAGGCGCCCGATGCGCGAGGGCAGGCTCGGATCGAGCTTGAGCGCCAGCGCGAGGTTGGTCAGCGGTCCCAGCGCCACCAGCAGCAGCCGGCCCGGGTGAGCGTGCGACAGGCGCAGGATGGCGAGCGCGGCGTGATCGCTCTCGGGCGCCCGCGCCGGCGGTTCGAAGCCCACATCGCCGAAGCCGTCGGCACCGTGCACATGCGCGGCATCGACCGACGCGTGAAGCAGCGGTTCGGCGCAGCCGGCGAACACGGGAATGTCCTGGCGCCCGGCCACTTCGCACAGTTTCAGCGCATTGCTCACGGTGTGCTTCAGCCCCACATTGCCGGCCGCGATGGTCAGGCCCACCACCCGGTGCCGGGGGTCGTTGAACGCCATCAGCAGGGCCAGGGCGTCGTCCACGCCAGGGTCGGTGTCGATCAGCAGCGGAATGTTCGCGATCATGGGAGACGTTCGAACAGGGGCGGCGAGTCTGGCATTCCTTCGGTTGCGGGCAAAGGCTTGTCGCGTGTTTTTCGCCGATGACGTTCGGGCACGCAGGTTAGGCGGGTCAGGCGGCGGCGTAGCGCGCGGCGCCGCCGACCCAGCGGGCGATGATGCGGTCGGCGGTTTCGGGCGCTTCGGCCAGCAGTCGGTCGGCCAGGAGCCGCACCTGCGGCAGCAGGCCGGCGTCGCGCGCGAGGTCGGCCACGCGGAAGGCCGCCAAGCCGGTCTGGCGCGTGCCCAGCAGTTCGCCGGGACCGCGCAGTTCGAGATCCTTTTCGGCGATCACGAAGCCGTCGCTGGTTTCGCGCATGGTCGCCAGCCTTTGCCGCGCCATCTGCGACAGCGGCGGCTGGTAAAGCAGAACGCAATTGGACGCGGTGGCGCCCCGGCCGACGCGGCCGCGCAGCTGGTGCAGCTGGGCCAGGCCCAGGCGTTCGGCGTTCTCGACGATCATCAGCGAGGCGTTCGGCACGTCGACGCCCACCTCGATGACCGTGGTCGCCACCAGCAGCTGGACCTCGCCGGCCTTGAACGCGCGCATCGTCGCCTGCTTCTCCGCCGGCTTCATGCGTCCATGGACCAGCCCCACGCGCAGTTCGGGGAGCTGCGCCGAAAGCGTCTCGAAGGTGCCTTGAGCGGCCTGGGCGACGACTTCGTCGCTGTCGTCGATCAGCGTGCAGACCCAGTAGGCCTGCCGGCCTTCGGCGCATGCGGCGCGGATGCGTTCCACCAGTTCGGGACGGCGCTCCCCGCTCAGCGCCACGGTCTGCACCGGCGTGCGTCCGGGCGGGAGTTCGTCGATCGCCGAAACATCGAGATCGGCGTAGGCGGCCATGGCCAGCGTGCGGGGAATCGGGGTCGCGGTCATGATCAGCTGGTGCGGCACGAACGCGCCCGACGCGCCCTTGTCGCGCAGCGCCAGGCGCTGGTGCACGCCGAAACGGTGCTGCTCGTCGACGATCGCCAGCGCCAGGTCGTGGAACACCACCGCCTCCTGCATCAGCGCGTGCGTGCCCACAACCACCTGCGCGTCGCCCGAGGCCACCTGCGCCAGCACCGCCGCGCGCGCCTTGCCGGTGACCTTGCCGGCGAGCCACGCCACGCGCACGCGCAACGGCTCCAGCCACGCGCGCAGATTGGCCAGGTGCTGCTCGGCCAGCAGTTCGGTCGGGGCCGCCAGCGCGGCCTGCTTGCCGGCTTCCACCGCCAGCATCGCCGCCATCGCCGCGACCACGGTCTTGCCGCTGCCTACGTCGCCCTGCACCAGCCGCAGCATCGGCATCGACTGCATCAGGTCGTGCCGGATCTGCGCGTACACGCGCCGCTGCGCGCCGGTCAGCCGGAACGGCAGCGAACGCTCCAAAGAATCCGCCAGCGCGCCGGCGCCGGCCAGCACCGGCGCATGGTGGCGCTGCAGGGCGATGCGCTGGCGTCGCAGGCTGAGGTTGTGCGCCAGCAATTCTTCCAGCGCCAGCCGCCGCTGCGCCGGAT
>DATHAV010000119.1:0-7490 GCA_035296505.1 Pseudoxanthomonas sp. | reverse complement strand
GCGCGCTGGTTCACCCTCGAGGAAATCGGCGCGGCGCGCGCGCGTCGCGGCGACGAACCGAAAGGACTGCTGCTGTCCCCGCGCATCTCCATCGCACGCTCGCTGATCGACTATTGGTACGCCGCCAAGGTTGCCGCGTCCGATTCGCGCTGAGCGTAAGTCGCATCCACGGCCAGGTTCGCCCAGGCCCGCACGATAGAATCGGTGGCGGAGGTGGTGCCATGTCGATAACCCTGGTGGCGGTCGTGATCGCGCTGGTGCTGGGCCATGTGGCGCCGCAGACGGTGGCCGCGATGCGCCGGTTCGGCTGGTACGGCCGCTGGCTGAAGTGGCTGGATGTGAATCTCGCCGAAGCCGGCTTCTGGCGCGGGCGGTATGGACTGGCGCTGGCACTGGCGCCACCGCTGCTGCTGGCAGCCATGGTGCAGTGGTGGCTCGACGCGCGCCTGCTGGGACTGCCGTCGCTGCTGTTCGGGGTGGCGGTGCTGGCATACGCCTGGGGGCCGCGCGACCTCGACCTGGACGTGGAGGCGATCGTCGACGCGTCCAACGCCGCCGCGCGGTCCCAGGCCATCGCTCGGCTCTGGCCTTTGGGCGAAGCGATGGCGGCCGACGGTCCGGCATTGGTCGATGCGGTGTTCCGCAATGCGCTGCAGCGCTGGTTCGGCGTGCTGTTCTGGTTCCTGCTGCTGGGTCCGTTCGGAGCGCTGCTTTACCGGCTGACCGCGCTGGCCGCCAATGGGGAGCAATCGGCGCTTCTGCCGGCAGGGACGCTGACGGGTGCGCGCAGGTTCAAGGTGCTGCTGGACTGGCCGGCGGCCCAGCTGGTCACGCTGTCGATGGCGCTGGTGGCGGACTTCGACACCGTGTGCGGCGCCTGGCGCGGCGCGGGCGGTGACGCGCTGCCGCTGGATGTCGCTTTCCTGGGCGCTGCCGCGCGTGCCAGCGTCAGCTCAGAGCTCGCCGAGGAGGCGCAGGAATATGCCGAGGAGGGCCTGGTGCAGGTGAGGGCCGAACTTCCGGAGCTGCGCGATGCGATGAGCCTGGTGTGGCGCATCCTGCTGCTGTGGCTGGCGGCGCTGGCGCTGTTCGTGATCGCCGGCTGGGTGAGCTGACGGACGGGCTTGTTGCGTGCAAAAAATGGTATCGTTTTTTTGCTACCAAATTCTCAAGTTGGGCTTCGTAGTAACAAATAAAATCCTCATAATGATATTGCCATTACCGAACACATATACTTTCATTTTTTATCACTGCATCGCACTAGTTGGACAGTATCAATTCGTGTCCTCCAACCTATCGGAGGGCATCAAGGAATCTTGTTTTGCAAAGATTCCAAATATTTTTCGACCCAACTGAAGTCACCAAGGATACAAGGCCTTAAAGGATACAGGACAATTCTGCATAGATTCCGGATACCGTTTTTAACCTTTTCCAGAGATGCTTGTGGAGTCCAATAGTCGTTCAGGCCTGGGGTGATAGGCTTCCCGTCTCTTTCGGATTCAGGCATAATCACAGAAAGGGCATGACCCAGCTCTAGGTTGTAATCGGTATGGGTGTCCTTTATCAAGAACAGCAAGTCCATGTCGCTCTCAAACCCTTCCACGAAATACAAATTGCACTTAGGAAAGCACATCACGATTCCAGACGGCACGTCCTCCTCCAAAGTGTAGGGAGCTGGCCAATCAAATTCCCGTAGGATTTCTGCCAGGACTTCAATAGTCATGTATTGCTGTGGATGATAAGAAGGATACATTCTCTTTTCTTATTTAAGATGCTTTAATAGCCGAAATGTCTGGTTGGGAAAATGTAGCCCTCTGAAGCGTTTGTCTGATCCTGATGCGCATGATCCTGCGCCGGGCTTACTGAAAGCTCACCTATGAACGACATGCCGCGGAAAATGGCGTCATGCGATTCGGCCGCGCTTAATGGCGGTGCCATGCCATCGGCTTTAACACGTCACATCGCCTCAGGCATCTTGCCTTGCCTTCACTCTCATCAGCCCGGCGCCAACAGCGTGAACGGAAACCACGGCAGGTTGCGCGCGATCCGCGCCTCGCTAGCAAAGTGGCGCCGCGCAACTCAAACGCGCCGCAGCGCGCCATTATCTTGCCGCAGAAGGATCAACCCGGCGCCAGCAGCGTGAACGGAAACCACGGCAGGTTGCGTGCGATCCAATACCCCGGCAGCAATACCAACCAGAATTTCGGCTCGGCCAGCACCGCCATCAGCGGCCGCAGCCAGGTCGGATGCCAGCCCAGCTTCCACGCGCCCGCCAGCGGCGAGATCGCCACCATCGCCATCGCCAGGGGATTCATCGAAAAGGCGCGCAGCACGTCGCCATGGACCAGGGCGTGCAGCGCGCGGGTCAGGCCGCAGCTGACGCAGTGCCAGCCGGTGAAGGCGTAGAACATGCAAACCGGGAAGCCACTGTCCGGCGCGTTAGGGTCGAAATGGCGAAGTACCCAAAAGCCGACGGCGGCCGCAATGGCGGCCGCCGTCAGTCCAGCGAGGTGCAGTGGCCTGGGTGCGGTCACTGCGCCGCGCGAATCTGTTCCATCAGCTGCTGGTACTGCATCATTCCGCCGCCCATGGTCCAGAAATAGGTGTTCCAGATCAGGCCGATGATGGCCAGCGCGGTGGCCACCCAGCACCAGGTCTTGGCGGTATTGGACGCACGGCGGGCGCCTTCGATGTCACCTTGCGCCAGCAGGTTGTTGACCTTGTTGGAAAATACGATGGCGACGATGCCGACCAGGCCCAGCGGGCAGCACAGGCAGGTGGCCAGCACCGTGGAGATGATGGACCACGCAAGGTAGTTGGGGATACTGCCGTGTGCGGCGGAAACGGGTGGCGGTACGGTACTCATCGTTCGATCTCCATGGATGGTGCGGACAGTGGGCAGCGGCAGGGACTAAAGTCTAGTGGGCGCCTGAGAGCCCGCCCAGTATCCCGATGCCGCCGAGGAGCAGCGTGAACAGCAGGTACAAGATAACGGGAATCACCGCGATGGCGAAGGAAAGCAGAGCCCAGAACTTCGCCTTGTGCGAGGCTTCGCGCGCGCCGGGAAGATCACCGGCGGCGCGCTTCTCATCGACCTTGGCGGCATGAACGATCGCCACGATGCCCAAAGGCAGGCAGCAGAACAATGTGCTGAGGATCGCCCAAACCAGATGGTTTGGAACGTACTCATATTCGTGCTGCGCCGGCACCGGCGGCGGCTGTGGATCGCTCATGCCTCAACTCCTCAAGACTTCGATCCCTGAAGACACAACGTACTGACCAAGCGGGATTTGCGTGGTCGATGTGTCTTGACCGCAGCGTAGTTGAAAGCGGACGGTCGGCAAAGCGGAATGCCTGGTCGGCGCCCTGTCATGCGGCGTCGCCGCGGAGCATCCTGACCTGCCGCTCCAATGCTTCAGCGCTGGCGGCGGCGGCCGGCAGCGCCGGCGCGGCCACGACCTCCACGTGCGCACGCAGCCGTCGCGGCAGGCGCATGCGTTTCATGCGCCCATCGCGATGGCTCCACATGCTGGTCCACATCCCCTTGAGCGCCATGGGCACCACCGGCACCTGGCGTCTTGCGAGGATGCGTTCGACTCCCGATTTGAACGCCGCGATCTCGCCATCGCGGGTGAGTGCGCCTTCGGGAAAGAGACCGACCAGCTGGCCGTCGGCCAGCGCCGCGTCGATTTCGTCGAACGCGCGCTGCATCAGCGCCGGGTCTTCCTTCGCCCCCGCGATCGGGATGGCCTTGGCGGTGCGGAAGATCCAGCTCATCACCGGGATGTTGAAGATCTTGTAGTACATGACGAAGCGCACCGGCCGCGGCACGCTGGCCGACAGGATCAAGGCGTCCATGTAGCTGACGTGGTTGCACGCCAGCAGCGCGGCGCCCTCGTCGGGCACGTGCGCCTCGATGCCGCGTACGCGCAGCCGGTACAGGGTGCGCACCAGCACCCAGCTCAGGAACCGCATCAGGAACTCGGGCACCAGGGTGAAGATCCAGATCGCCACCAGCGCATTGGCGATGGCCAGCGCCAGGAACACCTGCGGGATCGTCCAGCCCAGGAAGCGCTGCACCACGATGCCGACCACCGCGGCCAGGACGATGAACAGCGAGTTCTGGATGTTGAGCGCGGCGATGACGCGCGAGAGTTCCTCGCGCGGGGCGCGGCTCTGGATCAATGCGAACAGTGGCACGATGAACAGCCCCGCGAAGAAGCCGATCGCGGTGAGATCCAGGCTCACCCGCCAGCCGCCCTGCGCGCGCAGGAACTCGGCGATGCCCAGCCCGGTCAGCGGCGCGGCGCCGGACCGTGCGAAGTACAGATCCAGCAGGAATACGCTGATGCCGAAAGCGCCCAGCGGCACCAGGCCGATCTCGACCGTGCGCGCGGACAGCTTCTCGCACAGGATGGAGCCGATGCCTACGCCGATGGAGAACAGCGCCAGGGCGAAGATGTAGATCGAGGTGGTGCGTTCCGGCGCGCCGAGGTTGATCTCGGCGTAGGTCGGCAGCTGCGCGGTCAGCACCGTGCCGATGAACCAGAACCACGACACCCCCAGTACCGCATTGCGCACCGCGGTCTGCTTGCGCGCGAGCTTCCAGATGGCGACCGACTCGGGCAGCGGGTTCCAGTTGATCCTGAGGTCCGGCGCGCTTGCCTCCACCCTCGGAATCAGGCGCGACACCAGGTTGCCGAGGATTGCGAGCGCCACCACCAGCGTCGCCGCGGCCACCGGCCCTTGCGCGCCTGCGACCTGGAACACCAGCCCGCCGACGATCATGCCGCACAGGATCGAGATCGACGTGCCCATCTCGACCAGACCGTTGCCGCCGGTCAGTTCCTCCGGCTTGAGCACCGAGGGCAGGATCGAATACTTCACAGGTCCGAACAGCGTGGACTGCACGCCGGTGCCGAACAGCGCGACCAGCAGCACCGCCATGTTCTGGGTGACGAAGCCGATCGCGGCCAGCGTCATGATGCCGATCTCCATCGCCGTGGTGATGCGGATCAGCCTGGACTTCTCCAGCTTCTCGGCGATCTGCCCGGCCAGCGCGGAGAACAGGAAGTACGGCAGGATGAAGAGCGCCGGCGCCAGGTTGGTGTAGAGGGTGCGTTGTTCCGCCGTCACGCCCAGGAAGAACAGCAGGCCGATGATGGCCTGCCGGTAGACGTTGTCGTTGAACGCGCCGAGCGACTGCACGCCGAAGAACGGCAGGAAGCGTCGCTGCTTGAGGAGTGAGAACTGGCTGTGGCGGGACATGCGCGCTCCGTGGCTGCGGGGAGCCTAGCACCTGCCCGTTGCCGCTCCCACCATCTCTACCCGTTGCTGCGCCGCTGCGGCTGGCGTCAGCGGCCGCGCTGGATCGCCCGCCAGCCGATATCGTGGCGGTGGAATTCGCCGTCCCAGCTGATGTGCGAGGCGCCTTCGTACGCGTTGCGCTGCGCATCCGGCACATCGTCCCCCAGCGCGGTGACGCACAGGACGCGTCCCCCGCTGGTGACCACGCGATCGCCGGGTTCGAGCCGGGTACCGGCGTGGAATACCTTGGTCCCCACCGCCTGGGGAACGTCCAGCCCCCGGATCTCGTCGCCGGTGCGGGGCGTCGCCGGATAGTTCTCCGCGGCCATCACCACGCCCAGCGCGGGCCGCGGGTTCCAGCGTACGGTGGCCTGGTGCAGCCGCCCGTCCACCGCCGCTTCCACCAACGGCAGCAAGTCGCTCTGCAGCCGCAGCATCACCGGCTGCGTTTCGGGGTCTCCGAACCGCACGTTGAACTCGATGACCCTGGGCGCGCCGTCCGCGCCGATCATCAGGCCCGCGTAGAGGAAGCCGGTGAACGGGATGCCGTCGGCGACCATGCCCTTGACGGTCGGGTTCACCACTTCGCGCATCACGCGCTCGTGCACTTCGGGCGTCACCACGGGTGCGGGCGAATACGCGCCCATGCCGCCGGTATTGGGGCCGGTGTCGCCGTCGCCGACGCGCTTGTGGTCCTGCGAGGTCGCCATGGGCAGCGCTGTCTTGCCGTCGACCATGCTGATGAAGCTGGCCTCTTCGCCCTCCAGGAATTCCTCGATCACCACGCGCGCGCCGGCCTGGCCGAACGCGTTGCCCGAGAGCATGTCCCGCACGGCGTCCTCCGCCTCGCGCAGGCTCGTCGCCACGATCACGCCCTTGCCCGCCGCCAGGCCGTCGGCCTTGACCACGATGGGCGCGCCCTTCTCGCGCAGGTAGGCCAGCGCGGGCCCGGTCTCGGTGAAGACCGAATGGAACGCGGTGGGAATGCCGTGGCGCGCCAGGAAGTCCTTGGCGTAGGCCTTGCTGCCTTCCAGCCGCGCCGCCGCCGCGGTCGGGCCGAAGATGCGCAGGCCGGCGGCGCGGAAGCGGTCCACCACGCCCGCCACCAGCGGAATTTCAGGGCCGACCACCGTCACCGCCACGTTCTCGCGCCGCGCGAGCGCGAGCAGCCCGTCGAGGTCCGTGACCGCGACCTCGACGTTCCGGCACTTGGCCTCGCGCGCGGTGCCCGCGTTGCCCGGCGCGACGATGACTTCCATGACGCGAGGAGACTGCGCGAATTTCCAGGCCAGCGCATGCTCGCGACCGCCGCCGCCAATCACCAAGATATTCATTGCCGTCCCTTCTAGTATCGTCGCGTTGGGAGATCAAATACTTCTAATGGCTTGAGCGCTTCAGTGCCTGAAGTGCCGCACGCCGGTGAACACCATGGCGATGCCGTGCTCGTCGGCCGCGGCGGTCACCTCGGGATCGCGCATCGAACCGCCCGGTTGGATCACCGCCGCGATGCCCGCGGCGGCGGCGGCGTCGATGCCGTCGCGGAACGGGAAGAACGCATCGGAGGCCATTACCGAGCCCGTCACCCGCAGGCCCGCCTCCTCGGCCTTCAGGCCGGCGATGCGCGCGCTGACCACGCGGCTCATCTGCCCGGCGCCGATGCCGATGCTGCGACAATCGCGGGCGTAGACGATCGCGTTGGACTTCACGAACTTGGCGATGCGCCAGGCGAACAGCAGGTCGTCCAGTTGCTTAGGGGTGGGCCGGTGCCGCGTCACCGGCTTGAGCTCCTCCAGCGTCACCGTGCGGTCGTCGGCGCTCTGCACCAGCAGGCCCGACCCCACGCGCTTGACGTCGAACGCGTTGCCGCCGCCGCCGTGCGGGATCCTCAGCACGCGGACATTGGCTTTCCTGGCGCAGTAGGCCAGCGCGTCGGCCTCGTAGTCCGGCGCGATCAGCATCTCGACGAACTGGCGGTCGAGTATGGCCCTGGCGGTGGCCGCGTCCAGCGTCGCGTTGAAGGCCAGGATGCCGCCGAACGCCGAGGTGGGGTCGGTCGCGTAGGCCAGTTCGTAGGCATCGCCGCAGGCCGCGCCCAGCGCCACGCCGCAGGGGTTGGCGTGCTTGACGATTACGCAGGCGGGCCGCTCGAATTGGCGCACGCACTCCCAGGCGGCGTCGGCGTC
>DATHAV010000118.1:0-2839 GCA_035296505.1 Pseudoxanthomonas sp. | reverse complement strand
CGCGCCGTGGAGGAGGGGGGCGTGCTGCCCGACGTACTGCTGATCGACGGCGGCGCCGGCCAGCTGGCGCAGGCGCGCGCGGCGCTGAACGAGCTCGGGATCGACAGCGTGGCGCTGGTGGGCGTGGCCAAGGGCGAGGAGCGTCGCGCCGGCCACGAAACCCTGATCATGGCCGACGGCCGCGAAGTGCGTCCTGGCGCGGCGTCACCGGCGCTGCAGCTGGTGCAACAGGTGCGCGACGAAGCCCACCGCTTCGCCATCACCGGGCACCGCGGCAAGCGCCAGAAGGCGCGCATGACCAGCAAGCTGGAGGACATCGCGGGCATCGGCCCGCGCCGCCGCGCCAGCCTGCTGAAGCATTTCGGCGGATTGGCCGGGCTCAAGGCCGCGGGCGTGGACGCGATCGCGCGCGTGGAAGGCATCAACGAGGCGCTGGCCGAACGTATCTACGCTAACCTGCACGGGCTGCAGCCTTCGGCAGCGCCGACGGATCGCCCAGGCGACACCAAGTAATGAAGTTGACCATCCCCACCTGGCTGACCCTGCTGCGGATCGTGCTGATCCCGGTGCTGGTCGTGATGTTCTACCTGCCGTATGCGTGGAGCAATTTCGCCGCCGTCGCGGTCTTCGTGCTCGCCGCGCTGACCGACTGGCTCGATGGATGGATCGCGCGGCGCTACAGCCAGTCTTCGGCGTTCGGTGCGTTCCTGGATCCGGTGGCCGACAAGCTGATGGTCGCCGTGGCGCTGTTCCTGATCGTGCAGGGGCATCCGACGCCGTGGATGGCGTTCTGGGCGGCGGTGATCGTGGGCCGCGAGATCGCGGTATCCGCGTTGCGCGAATGGATGGCCGAACTCGGCCAGCGCGCCCAGGTCAAGGTGGCCACGGTAGGCAAGATCAAGACCATCGCGCAGATGGTGGCCCTGGGCTGCCTGCTGTACGCGGTGACCCCTCACGACGAAGGGGCACCTGGCGCGGGCGTGTGGTTGGGGTGGCTGGTGTTCGAGATCGGCGACTGGCTGCTGGCGATCGCGGCACTGCTCACGCTGTGGTCCGGTGCGCTCTACCTGCGGGCCGCGTGGCCCACCCTGCGGGACGATGAACAGGCCGCGGTTGACAGTTCACGCAAGGACGGTAAACTTTCGCGCCTCAGTACGCGGGAATAGCTCAGTTGGTAGAGCACGACCTTGCCAAGGTCGGGGTCGAGGGTTCGAGTCCCTTTTCCCGCTCCAGTTCCGAACAAAACCCCGTTCGCGGGGTTTTGTCTTGTAAGGCGGTTGAGTGGCGCATCGATTGCGCCAGTCTCCTCGCCGAAGTCACCTGGCCTGGTGGCAGAGTGGTCATGCAGCGGCCTGCAAAGCCGCGTACGCCGGTTCAATTCCGACCCAGGCCTCCAACGCTTTCAGCACGCTTCGAACGCCCGCGCGAGCGGGTTTTTTTGCCGCCGCGGCGCGCGACCGTTTCCATCGCGCCGCGAATCGGGCAGGCTACCGTCATGCCCGGGTGGCGAAACTGGTAGACGCATCAGACTTAAAATCTGCCGACCGCAAGGTCATGCGGGTTCGACCCCCGCCCCGGGCACCATGCAGTGGCCGTTCACCAGCCAGGCGCGTGGCGACGCGTTCGGCCGGAAAGGCGGTCCAAGGTCGTGGAGGCGCGGTTCGACCCCCGCCCCGGGCACCATGCAGTGGCCGTTCACCAGCCAGGCGCGTGGCGACGCGTTCGGCCGGAAAGGCGGTCCAAGGTCGTGGAGGCGGGGTTCGACCCCCGCCCCGGGCACCATGCAGTGGCCGTTCACCAGCCAGGCGCGTGGCGACGCGTTCGGCCTGAAAAGCGGTCCGAAGTGGTGGAGGCACGGTTCGACCCGCGCCCCGGGCACCATTCTTCCCGCTCGCTGCACGCCAGCGACACGTATCGCGCAGCGACCCATGGCGCAGGCGCCGCACCAAGGATCACGATGAGCCGCTACCTGGCCTATGCAATGAGCATCGCAATGACCCTGGTGAGCGCGCTGCTGACGACGCAGTCGCTGGCGTGGGCCTGGGGCGTGGCGGGCTTCGGCGCGCTGGCCGTCGTCGGGACCATCGACTTGCTGCAGACGCGCAGCACCCTGCGCCGCATCTATCCGATCCTGGCCCACTTCCGCTACGGCCTCGAATCGGTCGGACCCGAGATGCGCCAGTACTTCATCGAGGGCGACACCGCCGAGGTGCCGTTCTCGCGCCAGCAGCGCGCGCTGGTGTACAGGCGCTCGAAGGACGTCAACGACGTGGTGCCGTTCGGCAGCCAGCAGGGGGTGTACAGCGTGGACTACGAATGGCTCAACCATTCGCTGTCGCCGACCCATGCGGCCTCGCACGACTTCCGCGTGGTGGTCGGCGCGGACCGCGCGCAGCCGTATTCGGCCAGCGTGTTCAACATCTCGGCGATGAGCTTCGGCTCGCTGTCGGCCAACGCCATCCGCGCCTTGAACGAAGGCGCGCGGCGCGGCGGCTTCTACCACGACACCGGCGAAGGCTCGATCTCGCCCTACCACCGCGAATTCGGCGGCGACCTGGTGTGGGAGATCGGCTCGGGCTACTTCGGCTGCCGCGACGCGCACGGCCATTTCAGTGAAGAGCGCTTCGCGGCCAATGCCGGCTCGCCGCAGGTGAAGATGATCGAGGTCAAGCTGTCGCAGGGCGCCAAGCCTGGCCACGGCGGCCTGCTGCCCGCGGCCAAGGTGACGCCGGAGATCGCCCTCACCCGCGGCGTGCCGGTGGGCGTGGACTGCGAATCCCCGGCCAGCCATTCGGCGTTTTCCACGCCGGTGGAGCTGCTGCAGTTCGTCGAGCGCCTG
>DATHAV010000117.1:0-2506 GCA_035296505.1 Pseudoxanthomonas sp. | reverse complement strand
CGCCCGCCTCCCCCGGGGCGTGCCCGTCCAGCACCAGCCCATAGGAAGACGGGTATCGGGAGGCAGCTTGGCGCGGATCGGCGGCTTCGCCGCCCATGGCCACCGACTTGAAGAACGGCAGGCCGAACGAGGCGCAGAAGGCGTCGTCCTCGGCGCCGTGGAACTGCAGCAGGTCCGGCCGCACGTTTTCGATGACCGCGTCGATGTCCGCAGCCGGACTGTCCATCACCAGGGCCACCACCGCGACTTCGGCCGGCACCAGCTCGCGCAGCGTCCGCGCTCGGTCCAGCGGCACGTGGCGCGGGCGGCGCGGCGCGAACACCAGTCCGATGTAGTCGACGCCCAGCTCCACCGCCAGGCGCACGTCTTCGGCGCGCGCCATGCCGCAGAACTTGATGCGGGTTTGGGTCATGAGAGTAGATGAGGTGGGGAAGGAAGCGGCGAAAACGCGCGCGGGCAAGAGCACAGGTGCAGCCTAACGCTTTGCGGCGGCGGTCGCGACGTTGGTTCGTCTGCTGGCGCACCGCCCCGCGGCGAGGGAGACGTGTGGCGGCGCCTGCCGGCATCATCCGGATGCCTGGCCTGTGTGCCCTGCCCCCAGCGTTACGTCCGCCGGCAGTCCCCACTTCGCTTCGTAAAGCGGTCCCAGGAAAACCAGTCCCTCCGCCGGCGCGGTCGGGCCTGCGACGCTGCGGTCGCGGCCGGCCAGGAGCTCGGCGAGCCAGTCTTCCGGCCGCTCGCCGCGCCCTACCAGCAGCAGCGAGCCGACGATGTTGCGGACCATGTGGTGCAGGAACGCATTGGCCTGGACTTCGACCACCACCTGCTGGCCTTCGCGCCCCACGCCGATGTGCTGCAGGTCGCGCCGCGGATGCCTGGCCTGGCAGTGCACCGTGCGGAAGGCGCTGAAGTCGTGCTCGCCCCGCAGCGCTTGCGCGGCGCGGTGCATCGCCTCCGCATCCAGCGGCAGGCGCTCCCAGCCGAGCCACTGCCGCCCCAGGGCCGGCCGCACCGCGCGGTTGAGCAGCCGATAGCGATAGCGGCGGGCACGGGCGGAGAAGCGCGCGTGGAAGGCCTCGTCCACCGGCAGGCACCATTGCACGCAGACTTCGGGCGGCAGCCGGGAGGTGGTGCCGAGCGTCCAGCTGCGCGGTCCGCGACGTGCATCGCTGTCGAAATGCACGACCTGGCACTGCGCGTGCACGCCGGCGTCGGTGCGTCCGGCGCAGGTGGTCTGGACCGATGCATCGGCGACCGAGGCCAGCGCCTGCTCCAGCGCCGCCTGAACCGTCGGCTCACCAGGCCTGCGTGCGCCGAGCCGCTGCCAGCCGCGGAAGCCGCTGCCGTCGTATTCCACGCCCAGCGCGTAGCGCATCAGTGAGTACGTTTTTATGGCCAGCCAGATGGCCGGCGGATGGGCGGGTCGCCGCGCTAGCCCAGTTCGCGCAGGAGCTGGCTGGCTTCGTCGCGCGCGCGCGCGTCGCCGCCGGCGACCACTTCGTTGAGCAGCTCGCGCGCGGTCTCGACATCGCCCAGGTCCATGTAGGCGATGGCCAGCGCGAGGCGCTCGCGTCCGGCCGGAGCGGGATTCGGCGGGGCCACATCGGGTCCCACGTAGCCGACATGCCAGGTCGGGTTGGCCATGGCCGCTTTCCAGTCCGGCAGCGCCAGGGTCGGGGCCTGCGCCGGCATCGCGGGCGGCGGTACCGGCACGGGTTGCGGCGCCGCTTCCGATGGCGCTGCGGCGATGGCATGGTCGAAGGCGACAGCCTCGTCCTGGGCCCACCGGTCTTCCACCTCCGGATCGGGGCGCGAACCAGGGGCCGCGGGAACCGATGCCGCCGCGGCGGCGGTAGCGGTGGCGTCGTAGCCACTCACAAGCGGCGCTTGCGGCCGGCGACGGCTCATGAGCCACGCCACCGCCAGTCCAAGCACCAGCAGCGCCAGCCCCGCCCACAGCCAAAGCGGCTGCCCGCCGCCCTGGCCGGCCGCCAGCTGCTGCTGGGCCGCGGCCAGCTCGCTATCCTTCAACGCGATCAGCCGCGCCTGCCGCTGCTGCAGAGTTTCAAGTTCGGCCACCTGGGCGCGCAGCTCCTGCACTTCGGATTCCCGCGCGGCCAGATCCTCGCGGGTGGCAGTCAATTCTTGGTTGGCCAGCATGTCGCCCTCGCCTTGGGCATCGATGCCCGATTGGGTTCCCGCCTGCGTGGCCGCATCGGCCGCCGGCGGCACGATTTCCAGCCGCGCCTGGGCCACCTGCCGGCCCTGGGCTGCATTGTCGGAAGGCCCAGCGGCCGGCGACGGCGCCGCATCGACCGGCTGCGGGATCGGCTGACGCGCCTGGCGCCACTGCGCGGTCTGTTCGCGCACCAGCGCGGCGGCCTCGCCTTGCTGCAGCCGGGCCAGCTCGCTGTCCGGCGGCACCCGTAGCACCGCACCGGCCTTGAGCAGATTGACGTTGCCGCGGATGAAGGCTTCCGGATTAGCCCGCAGCAGCGCGATCATG
>DATHAV010000116.1:0-2079 GCA_035296505.1 Pseudoxanthomonas sp. | reverse complement strand
GGCCGGCCATTTCCACGGCATGCCGCTGGCGCTGGCCGCTCGGCACCCAGTCCCAGCCGATGTCGAACGACAGCGCCTGCGCTTCGGGCCAGCCCATGTCGGGCACATTCCAGCTCTGCGGCAGCCATTGCCGGAATTTCGGCACCAGGTGGTACGGGATGTCGGCCAGCGTCGACCCCGCCAGCAGTTCGAGCAGGCGCGCGGCCACGTGCACCTGGCCCGGATGCGGACGCAGCGCGTGCACCTCTTCGGCGAACGCGCCCAGGCGTCCAGCGAAAGCGTCGATGGTCATCGCCGCGGCTAGGTCTGCCGTATCCAGCAGCGCATCGAGCCGGTGCAGCGCCAGCACGCCCATCGCCAGCATCTGCGCGGTGCCATTGTTGAGCGCCAGGCCCTCCTTGTACGACAGCGACACCGGCGCCAGCCCGGCGTGCGCCAGCGCCTGCGCGCCGCTCATGCGCCCGCCTTGGAAGAACGCCTCGCCGCCGCCCAGCAGCACGATCGCCAGGTGCGACAGCGGCGACAGGTCGCCCGATGCGCCCACCGAGCCCAGTTCGGGCACCACCGGCACCACCCCGGCGTTGAGCAGCGCCGCCAATGATTCCAGCGTCCGCACGCGGATGCCCGAATGGCCGCGCAGCAGCGTGTTGATGCGGATGCCGAGCATGGCGCGCACCACGTCCGGCGCCATCGGCTCGCCGACGTTCACCGCATGGGTGATGATCAGGTTGCGCTGCAGCTCCTCGTGCAGCGAGCGTCCGGAAGGCGCCGCGCCGGGCAGCTCGTCGCGCAGCGGATGCGCGCCCAGCAGCTTGTCGGCATTGCTGCCGAAGCCGGTGGACACGCCGTAGATCGGCTCCTCGCGGCGCACCTGGTCGGCCAGGAAATCCGCCGCCCGCGCCACCGCCTTCAGCGCTCCGGGATCGAGCCCGACGCTGGCGCCGTAGGCGATCTCGACCAGCTGGTCGCGGGTCAGCGAGCGTCCGTCCAGGCGGATCGGCTTCATCAGCGCCCCGCCAGCGCCCGCGCCTGCTCCAGCTCCACCCGAAGCGTGCTGGCGAGCTCGTCGCGGGTGACTTCGAACTGCTGTTCGCGCATCAGGTCCTTGACCGTCACCACGCCGCGCGCCAGCTCGTCCTCGCCGGCCAGCGCCACGAAGCGGATGCCCGCGCGCGAGGCGTACTGGAACTGCCTGGCCAGCTTCTTCGGCTCCATCTGCACTTCGGTGTTGATGCCGCCCACGCGCAGCCGCCGCGCGATGTCCAGCGAATCGGCCAGCCGGCTTTCTTCCATCAGCGCCACCATCGCCTGAACCGAGCTTTCGTCGGCGCCAGCGATCAGGCCGGCCTCGCGCAGCTGCCAGAACAGGCGCGTCAGGCCGATGGAAATGCCCACCCCGGGCAGCCTGGACCTGGTGTAGTGGCTGGCGAGATCGTCGTAGCGCCCGCCCGAGCAGATCGAGCCGATCTGCGGGTACTCGTCCAGCCGGGTCTCGTAGACCGTGCCGGTGTAGTAATCGAGGCCGCGGGCGATCGACAGGTTCAGGCGGTACGCGGTCTCCGGCACACCGAGCGCCCGCACCAGCTGCAGGACTTCGCGCAGCTCGGCGATGCCCTGGTCGAACGTGTCGCCGCCCTGCCCCAGCGCGTCCAGCCGCGCCAGCGCATCGGCATGGCCGTCGGATCGGATAGCGACGAACTCCAGGAGCCTGCGTACGGTGTCCTCCGCCAGGCCGAAGCCATCGCCGGTCAGCGTCTCGCGCACCGCATCGCTGCCGCGCTTGTCGAGCTTGTCGACCTCGCGCAGGACCAGCGCCGCCTGGTCGCTATCGACGATGCCAAGCCTTTCCAGGAAGCCGCGCATCAGCTTGCGGTTGTTGAGCTGCACGGTGAATTCGCCGATCCGCAGCTCGGAGAACACCGCGTGGATCACCGCCAGGATCTCGGCATCGAAGCGGATGCTCAGCGCGTCCTTGCCGATGACGTCGATGTCGCACTGGTAGAACTCGCGGAAGCGGCCGCGCTGGGCGCGCTCGCCGCGGTACACGCGCTGGATCTGGTAGCGCCGGAACGGGAACGC
>DATHAV010000115.1:0-2027 GCA_035296505.1 Pseudoxanthomonas sp. | reverse complement strand
GGCGACTGCAGGGTGTTGACAGTCGGCGCCGCGGCGTCGGCCTGGCCCTGCCTGCGCAGCGCATCGCTCCAGTCCTTGGGCAGGGCGAACGCGATGTCGGGAGCGGCGAGGGGCAGGGCGGAGGCGGGCACCGGCGTCGCGGCGGTGGAGGCGGCCGTCGGCGCGCTCGCCTGCGCCGCAGCACCGGATGCAGGCGTGGACGCCGAAGCGACATTCGCGGGCGCAGGTGCGTTCTGCGAAACCGTGGCCGCCTGCAGCAGGGCCTGCTGCGGATCGGCCTGCGCCGCCGCCGCGCCAGTGGATGCGGCGGGCAAGGGCGCGGTGCCCGCCGGACCCGACGCGCCGGGTCCGGCGCCGCCAGGGACAGGCGTCGCGCTCGCCGAGGTGGGCGTGAGCAGCAGCGCGGGAAACGTGCCGAGCCCGAGCGGCGGCCAGTCCTGGTCCGGTGCGGGCCTGTCGGCAGGATCGGTGGAGGTTTCTTCGTCCTGGTCGGCGGCCTGAGTGCGAACCGGATGCCGCGCCGCGCCGGACTCTTCCGCCGGCGAAGCTGGCTTTAGGTCGGCCTTGGCGTCGGCCTTGGCCGTGGGCTTCTCGTCGGCGCGCATCAGCCGGGCGAACGCGCCGCCGGAGGAGGGCGTTCCATCGCGCGCCTCCGAGCCTCCGGCCTTGGGAGATCCGGACGCGGACGCCGGCGCCGTTCCCAGCGCTTGCAGCGCCGATGCCATTACCTGATGTCCTCGCTCTCGCCGGCCAGCGCGGCGGTGCGCACGCGGCGCGCGCCGAGTTCGTCCATCTCGCGCTGGCTGCGGCGTTCGATGACCTGGTGTTCCTGCGCGCGGTAGCTGGCGGCCAGCTGCTCGAGCACCTGCTTGTCGCGGCTGGCGATCAGCAGGCGGTCGCGCTGGATGTCGACGCTGGCGCGGCTGTGGTCCACGCTCTGCGCCTGCTGCTCGAGGGCTTGGTCGATGCGGTCCAGGAACGCGCGCCGGTTGGCCAGCTGCGCGGCGGTGGTCGCGCCCATTTGGCTGGTGGCGTACTCGCTGGCGTAGCCGCGCAGCTCTTCCAGTCGGGACTCGTGCAGGGCGAGCAGGCGCTGGCGTTCGGCCAGATCGCATGCGGCGCTGTCCTGGTGCTCCTGGGCGCGCTGCAGCAGGGGGTTCATGCGGCGTGACTGCATCATGTCTTAGGTCTCCGTGCGCTCGAGCGGATGGCGCTCGATCAATCGTTCAAGTGCGTTGCGGCTGGCGGGCAGGTCGGCGGCGTGGGCCACGTCCTGGCCCAGGAACTCGAGGATCTCCGGCCACCGCGCCAGGGCTTCGTCCACCGTGGGGTCGTTGCCCTTCTGGTAGGCGCCGATGGCGATCAGGTCGCAGTTGCCGCTGTAGGCCGAGAGCAGGCGCTTGAGCCTGCGGATGCGGTCGCGCCAGGTCTCGTCGGCGATCTCGGTGACCACGCGGCTGACCGAGGATTCGATGTCGATGGCCGGGTACAGGCCGCTGTCGGCGACCCGGCGCGAGAGCAGGATGTGGCCGTCGAGGATGGCGCGGGCGGCGTCGGCGATCGGGTCCTGCGGGTCGTCGCCCTCGGTCAGCACGGTATAGAACGCGGTGATCGAGCCGCGCCCGGCGGCGCCGTTGCCCGCGCGTTCGACCAGCGCCGGCAGGCGCGCGAACACCGACGGCGGGTAGCCGCGGGTGGTCGGCGGCTCGCCCACCGACAGCCCGATCTCGCGCTGGGCCTGGGCGAAGCGGGTCAGCGAGTCCATCAGCAGCAGCACGTTCAGGCCCTGGTCGCGGAACCACTCGGCGATGGCGGTGGCGCGGTAGGCGCCCTGCAGGCGGGCCAGCGGCGGGCGGTCGGCCGGGCTGGCCACGACCACCGCGCGCGCCATGCCGACCGGCCCCAGGGTGCTTTCGACGAAGTCGCGCACTTCGCGGCCGCGTTCGCCGATCAGGCCGACCACGATGACGTCGGCGGCGGTGTAGCGGGTCATCATGCCCAGCAGGGTGGACTTGCCCACGCCGGAG
>DATHAV010000114.1:0-2747 GCA_035296505.1 Pseudoxanthomonas sp. | reverse complement strand
CTTGGAACCGGGTGCCGCAGGCCAGCTCAATGGCTTGCGGCACGCCGAGAAGAACCCGCCGGTCTGATAGGAGTGGATTGACCGGAAGGATGCTGGGCGCGAGTTGCGCTCGATGGAAACTCGTCCAAATTTTACCTGCATGAACCGGTGTGGCGTGAGTCAGTGCATCTAGATGCGCTGTATATTTGGCTGCACGGCGTACCCTTGCCGCCCATGTGCTGCTACTTGGAATAGATCATGCGTAGAAACCTAACTCGTGTTCTAGTTGTACTGTCACTGCTGATGTTGGCTACTTCCGCCGCCGCTGCCGACGTGGTGGGACGCTGGAGGACGATCGATGACCAGACCAAGCAGGCCAAGTCGATCGTCGAGATCAGCAGGGCCGCGGACGGCACTTACACCGGACGCATCGTCGAGCTGCTGCGCCCCAGCAGGCCCAATCCGATATGCGACAAGTGTAGGGACGATCGCAGAAACAGGCCGATCATCGGCATGGAGATCATCCGCGGCATGAGGAAGGACGGCGGCTCCTGGTCCGGTGGCAGCATCCTCAACCCGGACGAAGGCAAGGTCTACAGGTCGAAGATGCAGTTGATCGATGGCGGCGACAAGCTCGAGGTCTCGGGCTGCATCGCAGTTTTCTGCAAATCCCAGATCTGGATCCGCCAGCAATAATGAGCCACGCCTGCTCGCTCACCCGCCAGGTGGGCGGGCGGCGCGTGCAATAATCGGCGCCCCTTGCCGACGCCCTGTCCATGACCCGCACCGCCCTCGTCACCGCCGCCCTGCCCTATGCCAATGGTCCGCTGCATCTGGGCCATCTGGTGGGGTACATCCAGGCCGACGTGTGGGTGCGGGCGCGGCGCCTGCGGGGGGACCGCACCTGGTTCGTGTGCGCCGACGACACCCACGGCACGCCGATCATGCTGGCGGCCGAGAAGGCCGGGCTTACGCCGGAAGCCTTCATCGCGGGAATGCAGGTGTCGCACGAGCAGGATTTCGCCGTCTTCGGCGTGGCCTTCGACCACTATGATTCGACTCATTCGCCGGGCAACCACGAGCTGACCGAGGCGTTCTACACGCGGCTGGAGGCGGCCGAACACATCGCGCGGCGCAGCGTCGCCCAGTTCTACGACCCGGCCAAGGGCATGTTCCTGCCCGACCGCTACATCAAGGGCATCTGCCCCAACTGCGGCACCCCCGACCAGTACGGCGACAACTGCGAGCACTGCGGCGCGACCTACGCCCCGACCGATCTTAAGGAGCCGCGATCGGCGCTGTCGGGCGCGACGCCCGAGCTGCGCGACTCGGAACATTTCTTCTTCGAGGTCGGCCGCTTCCAGCCGTTCCTGCGCGAGTGGCTGCAGGGCGAGGTGGCGACGGCGGGGGTCAAGGCCAAGCTGGCCGAATGGCTGGAGGCCGACGGCGGACTCCGCGCCTGGGACATCTCGCGCGACGCGCCGTATTTCGGTTTCGGGATACCCGGGGCCCCGGGCAAATACTTCTACGTATGGCTGGACGCGCCCATCGGCTACCTCAGCAGCTTCCGCGCGCTTTGCGCGCGGATCGGGGAGGATTTCGAAGCGCACCTTCGCGATGGCACGGGCACCGAACTGCACCACTTCGTCGGCAAGGACATCGTCAACTTCCACGGATTGTTCTGGCCGGCGGTCCTGCACGCCGTGGGCTACCGCGCGCCGAGCCGGCTTCACGTCAACGGCTACCTCACCGTCGAAGGCGCGAAGATGTCGAAGTCGCGCGGCACCTTCGTCATGGCCCGCACCTACCTGGAGGTCGGGTTGGAACCCGAAGCGCTGCGCTACTACTATGCGGCGAAGTCCTCCGGTGGCACCGACGACCTCGACCTGAACCTCTCCGACTTCGTGGCCCGCGTCAACGCCGACCTGGTCGGAAAGTTCGTCAACCTCGCCAGCCGCTGCGCCGGATTCATCGAGAAGCGGTTCGACGGCCGCCTGGCGGAGGCACTGCCGGATCCGACCATGTACTCGCGTTTCGTCGCGGCTCTGGCGCCGATCCAGCAGGCGTACGAACGCAACGATGCCGCCGCGGCCATTCGCCAGATCATGGCGCTGGCCGACGAGGCCAACCGCTATATCGACGGCCGCAAGCCGTGGGTCATCGCCAAACAGGAGGATGCCCAGGACGAGCTGCAGGCGGTGTGCACTCAGGGCCTGAATCTGTTCCGTGTCCTGGCCGGTGGGCTCAAGCCGATCCTGCCGAAGACCTCAGCCCAGGCCGAGGCTTTTCTGGGTTCGCCCATCGATGCATGGCGCGATCTGGAGACGCCGCTGCTTGCCCGGTCGATCGCGCCCTACTCGCCGCTGTTCACCCGGCTCGACCCGAAGAAGATCGATGCGATGACCGAAGCCTCCAAAGACACTCTGCAGGCCAAAGCGCCGACGCCGCCTGCGGCCGTCGCCAAGGTCGCGCCAGTCGCGCAGGGTGAAGCCGAACCCGCACCCAAGGCGGCGGCACCTGCGGCCGCTTCGATCGAGGATTTCGCCCGCCTCGACCTGCGCGTGGGCAAGGTGCTGGCGTGCGAGGCAGTGGAAGGATCGGACAAGCTGCTGCGGTTCGAACTCGATGCCGGCGAACTCGGCACGCGCCGGATCTTCTCCGGAATCCGCGCCAGCTATCCCGACCCGCAGGCCCTGCTGGGCCGCCGCGTCGTGTTCGTCGCCAACCTGGCTCCGCGGAAAATGCGTTTCGGGCTCAGCGAAGGGATG
>DATHAV010000113.1:0-2833 GCA_035296505.1 Pseudoxanthomonas sp. | reverse complement strand
GAGGCGCTGCTGGCGCAGGACGCCTACACGATGCTGGCCAAGGCGCGCGACCTGCCCGACACGCTGGTCACGGTGGGGATGAACGATTCCCGCGTGGTGCCGTGGATGGCGGCGAAGTTCGCCGCGCGCGCCAATGCCCGGTTCGGCGACCGTCGCGAAGTGCTGCTGCGTGTCGACACCAGCCAGGGCCACGGCATCGGCTCCTCGCGCGATGTCCAGATCGAAGAGTTCGCCGACGCCTTCGCATGGGCCTGGGACCAGGCGGCGCATCCTTAAATGCAGCCGGTATGACGCAGTGACCGCTCCGGTCCACGCACATGGGCCTGAGCGTAGCTCTTGAAGGTCATCATGCCAGCGGCACGGGCAAAGGAAAATCCTGCTGGCTTATTTAGCTTCAGCTGGAGCCGCTGGGCGACACGCTGGGTGTGGTCGTCAACCTCCAGAGCGGCGCGGCCACCAGCGGCGGCGAGCTGGAGATCCTGAGCCGCAACTGCCAGCTCGCCCCCGGCGAGCGCGCCTTCCTGCAGCGCAGCCGCCAGGTGGACGCGAGCTTCCCCGAAGTCCGCGCCCAGTACCGCGCCAACAGCGAGGCCACGCGCGCCGACGCCGCGCGTCGCCAGAAGGAAGCCGAAGAGAGCCGCCGCATCGTCGAGGCGTCGACGCCGGAGATCTAGGGAGTTGGGGGCAGAGCAAGGAATCCTGCAGAGTCGGAGCAGATATATATCGCGACCGTACGGTTGCCGGTTTTCCGCAGCGTCCGGCGCTCAGTCGCTGTCGCTGTCGCCCTGGATCCGCTCCACCCGCTGGCGGTACGCCGCCACGTTGTCGCCCTTGATGCGCTTGTCCCGCGTGCCCTTCACCTCGCCGACCTTCTCGTCCGAGCCGGTGACCGGCCTCGCCTCGACGGTGGTTTCCCGTTCGAAGGCATGCGATTTGTCGGTGTTGCGGTAGTACCGGTACAGGGCCCAGTACAGCGCGGCCGCGCCGGCCGGGCCGGAGAGCAGCAGCCAGAGTCCGCTTTCGTCGCTCATCACATGGTCCCCACGATCCAGAGGGCGATGCCTTCGAGCACCGTGCCGACGGCGAGCGCGGCCGTCAGCAGCTTCCACTGCTGCACGGGCACGCTGCCCATGGTCTCGCCGGTGCGGCCGTTCACCGCGATGTAGTGCAGCAGGCCGCCGTTGCGGCCGGGCTGATGGTACGAATACAGCCAGACCGGCAGGTACATCGACACCCAGCGCGTGCCGTGGACGTCGAGCCGCTCCTGCTCCCAGCGCACGCCGCGGTCGTAGCGGCTCACCGATTCCTCGACCTGAGCGCGGGCGATCGACAGCAGCTGGTCCTCCAGGCGCGGCCGCAGGTGCTCCACGTCGCGGTCGCGCTTTTCCGAGGTGTAGCCCGCCAGGTACGAGGCGTTCCACTTCACCGCGTTCTTGGTGTCGAACGGCAGGATCGTGTTGATGATGTTGTTGGTGTTGACCCGCGTATCCAGCTTGCCGCGCTCGGTGGACGATTCCAGCGGCAGGTCGTCCACGGTGAAGTCCACGTGCCGGTCGACCGCGTACACGTCGGCGTCGTAGTAGGTCTTCTTGTTGTTTCCGGTGCCGCGGGTGTAGCTTCGCGTCTCGATCTCGCCCTTGCCGACGACGTCGGCGCTCGCGCGGCCGTCGACGATCATGTAGGGCAGGTAGACGCCGACGACGTTCTCGGGCGTGAACTGTTGCTTGAACGCCTTCAGCGCGAACAACCGCCGCTTGTCCACGAACTGGCGGATGCGCGCCACCGCGTCATCCTTGCGGATGTGGAAGGGCAGCACCGCGTCGGGCACCGCGCCGTTGGCGACCTGCTCATTGATGCCGAAGACATGGCGGCACCAGTGGCAGCGCGCGGTCATCGCGTTCTCGGTGTTGACCGCGACCTCGGCGCCGCAGCCGGTGCACTTGAAGGTCACCATGCTGGCGGCGTCGGCCTCGATGTCGCGCGCACCCGACGCGATGACCGTGCCCTCGAGCTCATCGAGGCCTTCGCCGAATCCGAACTCCTCCTCGACGCGCGCGCCGTCCCACTCGTTGCGGCAGTAGAGGCAGATCAGCAGGTCGCTCCCGGGCTTGTGCCGGATGTCGGTCGCGCCGCACCGCGGGCAGCGGTTGAGGCCGTCCTTGAGCTCCTCGGCCGACGTGTGGATGGCGACCGGGTCGGGGGCCATCAGTTCGTCGCGGATCGGGGCGGGCAGGCCGGCCGGGTCGATCGGCAGGCTGCCGGGCGCCGGCGGTACGTCCTGCGGCGATCCGGGGCCGTCGAGGGGCGGCACCGGCGGCGGGATAGTGGAGTTGGACATGGCCGCTGCGCTCCGTGGACTTACAGGCCCAAAGCCTTGGCCTTGAGCGCGTCGTAGTCGGCCTGGGTGATCAGGCCGAGGTCGAGCATCTCCTTGGCCTTCTTCAAGCGGGCGACCGGATCGTCGGCTGCGGGCGCGTCCGGCGCGGCCGGCGCAACCGGCTGCTGCAGGCCGCCGACGCCGCCGACCATGCCCGTGGCCATGCCCAGGCCCACGAGCCCCGCGGCGCCGCCGTATTCGCCCGCCGACTGGATGCCCGACGCGACGCTGGCCTGCAGGTTGGAATTGCCGCGCGCGCCGGACAGCGCGTCGGCGCGCTGCACGGTCTTGAGCAGTTCGCGCGTGTTGGCGTCGTACTCGATGGACACGATGGCGGTCTTGACGATGGCCAGGCCGCGGTCGGACTTCCACTGGTAGGCCTGCTCCACCGCATCGGAGAGGCTCTTGGCGAAGCCGAGCGAATCCTGCTGCAGCTTGGTGATGCGGTTGCCCTTG
>DATHAV010000112.1:0-3222 GCA_035296505.1 Pseudoxanthomonas sp. | reverse complement strand
CGGTCCAGCCGTGCACCGGCAGGGTCCAGGTGCCGGCCCGGTCCTGGCGCGCGTCCAGGGCCACGGTAATGCGCTCGGGCCCGAATTCCTCGATCCACGCCAGCACCGTGTTGGCTTCCCGTACCGCCAGCGAACCGATCACCACGCGCGCGGCGCCGGCGTCGAGGATCGCGGCCACGTCGTCGCGCGAGCGCACGCCGCCGCCGGTCTGCACCCGCAGCCCGGTGCCGGCGGCGATCGCGCGCAGCAGCGGCGCCAGGCCATAGCCGCCGGCGCGCGCGGCGTCCAGATCCACCAGATGCAGCCACTGCGCGCCCTGCGCCGCATAGGCCTGGGCCACGGCCAGCGGGGCGCCGTCGTAGCGCGTCTCGCGGGCGTAGTCGCCCTGCGCCAGACGCACCACGCGCCCGTCGCGCACGTCGATGGCGGGATAGACGGTGAATGCGCTCATGGGAACCGTCCTTCGATGAAGTTGCGCAGCAGCCGCGCGCCGACCGACGCCGACCGCTCCGGATGAAACTGTGCGCCGAACACGCGGCCCCGCCCGACGACGGCGGCGAACGGGTCGCCATGCACGCTGCGCGCGATCGCATGCGCCTCCACCGGCACGGCGTAGCTGTGCACGAAGTACGCCTGCTCGCCGTCGGCGATGCCATCGAGCAGCGGCGAGTCCGCGACGCGCTCCAGGGCGTTCCAGCCCATGTGCGGAATGCGCACGCCGGGCTGCGCCGGCATCAGGGCAACGCGTCCGGGCAACAGGCCGAGGCAGGTCTCGTCGCCCTCTTCGCTCGACTCGAACAGCAGCTGCATGCCGAGGCAGATGCCGAGCAGCGGCCGGTCGAGCGCGCGCAGCACGTCCACCAGCCCCGCCTCGCGCAGACGCGCCATCGCCGGCGGCGCGGCGCCGACGCCGGGCAGGATGACGCGGTCGGCCGCGCGGATGCGCGCGGCGTCGGTGGTGAGCACGGGCTCCACGCCGAGCCGCTGCAGCGCGTAGACCACCGAGCCGATATTGGCCACGCCCGAGTCGACCAGCACCACGTCTGCGCTCATAACGTGCCCTTCGTGCTTGGCAGTTCGGCGCCCTCGCGGCGGATCGCCTGGCGCAGCGCGCGGGCGGTGGCCTTGAAGCAGGCCTCGACCTTGTGGTGGTCGTTGTCGCCCTGCACCCGCAGGTTGAGGTTGAGCCCGGCCGCGTCGCACAGCGAGCGGAAGAAGTGCGGCACCAGCTCGGTGGGCAGGTCGCCGACGCGCTCGCGGCGGAACTGCCCGTCGAACACGAAGTACGGCCGGCCGCTGAAATCCAGCGCCGCGCTGGCCAGGGTTTCGTCCATCGGCAGGGTGAAGCCGTAGCGGCCGATGCCGCGCTTGTCGCCCAATGCCTGGCGCAAGGCCTGGCCCAGCGCCAGGCCGGTGTCCTCGACCGTGTGGTGCTCGTCGATGTGCAGGTCGCCCTCGGCGCGCACCTGTAGCGCGAAGCCGCCGTGCTTGCCGATCTGCTCCAGCATGTGGTCGAAGAACGGCAGCCCGGTATGGATCGAAGGCTCGGCGGTGGCGTCGAGGTCGAGCTCGATCCGGATCCGCGTCTCCTTGGTGTTGCGCTCGACCACCGCCCGCCGCGGCGCATCGGCCAGCTCGTGGGCGATGCCGTTCCAGTCCCACTCGCCGCCGAACCGTTCGGTCCGCAGCTGGAAGCCGCGGATGTTCAGGTTGGCCGCGAACTCGATGTCGGTGGGCCGGTCGCCGACCATGGCCGAGCGCGACCAGTCGATGCCGCGGTCCTGCAGGTAGCCCAGCATCAGGCCGATGCCCGGCTTGCGCGTCGGCTTGTTCTCGTGCGGCCAGCTCTCGTCGATCAGCACGTCGCGGAAGCCGATGCCCTGGCTTTCGAACACCTGCAGCATCAGCGCATTTGGCCCATCGAAGGAAGCGCGCGGATACTGCTCGCTGCCCAGCCCGTCCTGGTTGGTCACGATGACGAACTGATAGCCGGCGTCGCGCAGCTTGAGCAGCGCTGGGATCACGTCCTTGACGAAGCGGACCTTTCCGTACGTATCGATCTGGAAATCCGCCGGCTCCTCGATCAGGGTGCCGTCGCGGTCGACGAACAGGATCGGCGTCACGCCACCGCCTCCCGCGGCCGCAGCGCGGCCAGCATGCGGTCGTTCTCGTGCGGCGTGCCGATGGTGATGCGCAGCGCATCGCCCAGCTGCGGCGCGGCGCGCTGGTCGCGCACCACCACGCCGGCCGCCAGCAGCGCATCGAACGCGGCCTGCGCATCGTCGAACCGCACCAGCAGGTAGTTGCCCTGCGAGGCGTACACGCGGGCGACGCCCGGCAGCGACGCCAGCGCGGCGGCCACGCGCTCGCGTTCGGACACCACCAGCGCAACCCGCCGCCGGGTCTGCGCCAGCGCCTGATTCGACAGCCCGGCTAGCGCCAGTTCGCTGCACGGCGCCGGCACCGGATACGGCGCCTGGCAGCGGCGCAAGACCTCGACCAGCGCCGCGCCGGCGATCACCACGCCCACGCGCGCGGCCGCCAGCGCATGCGCCTTGGACAGCGTGCGCAGCACCGCGATATTGGGATGCTCGGCCAGCAGCGCGACTGCGGACGGCTGGTCGCTGAACTCGCCGTAGGCCTCGTCCACCACCACCAGCGCGCGGCCCAGCAGCCGGCGCGCCAGCGCGGCGACATCCTGCAGCGCGACGGCGCCGCCGGACGGATTGGAGGGCGAACACAGGAACACCAGCTTGACCGGCGCGGCGAGCGCCTCTGCGGCGACCGCGTCGAAATCCACGCAGAAACCCTGCGCCCGTTCCACCAGCGGCACCTCGATCGGGCGCGCGTTCTGCATGCGCGCGCACACCGCGTACATGCCGAACACCGGCGGCGTCACCAGCACCGCGTCGCGGCCGGCCACGCACAGTGCGCGCACCAGCAGGTCGATGGCTTCGTCGCTGCCGCGGCCGATCAGCAGCTCATCCGGCGCGCAGCCGTACAGCCGCGAAAGCCGCTCGCGCAGGGCCGCGGGCTGCGGCTCCGGATAGCGACGGCTGCCCTCGGAAGCATCGGCCGGATTGGCCCATGCCGATTCGTTGGCGTTGAGCCAGACATCGCCGCGAAGGGACTCGCTGCGGGCCGATCTGTAGCCGGCGAAACCGCGCAGGTCCTCGCGCACCAGATCCAGGACCGGGTTCATGCCGCCGCCTTGCGCAGCCG
>DATHAV010000111.1:0-3281 GCA_035296505.1 Pseudoxanthomonas sp. | reverse complement strand
AACCGCGCGCCAGGGCGTCGTCTTCGTCGAGACCGTCGTAGGCCACGAATTCGGCGTCGAACAGCATCGCCCGGGCGGTGTCCAGGCTGTCGTAGACCAGCGTGTTGCCGTCGCTGTCCAGCACCTCGGCGGTGCCGGCCTCGCGCTCGCGCAGGCGCGCCCAGATCAGCGTGTCGCCCAGCGACGCCAGCCACCACTGCCCGTTCATGCCGCCACCGTCGAGACCAGCCACAGCAGGCCGGCGGTGGCCAATCCCGTGAAAATGGTGAGCAGCGAGATCCGCGCGGGCGTCGCCAATCCGGTCAGCGAGGTGTCGCGGGTCTCGCGGTAGCGCCCGCTCAGCAGCCAGCCCAGGGCGTTGGGCTTGAGGAACGCGCCGGTGCCCAGCTGCGCGGTCACCGCCGGATGCCGGTCGCGCACGTGCACCAGGGTCAGCGGCCAGAAGATCAGGAAGGCGCAGAAGCCGGCGATGGCGACGCCGACGAAGCACAGGGCGAGGAACAGGATCATGGGAGGGTCCTAGTACTCGGCGTTGCCCGGCGCGCGCGGGTAGGGGATCGCGTCGCGGATGTTGGACAGCCCGCACACGTAGACCACCAGCCGCTCGAAGCCCAGGCCGAAGCCCGCGTGCGGGACCGTGCCGTAGCGCCGGAAGTCGCGGTACCAGCCGTAGTGCTCGGTGTCCAGGCCGAACTGCCGCATGCGCGCGTCGAGCACGTCCAGGCGCTCCTCGCGCTGGCTGCCGCCGATGATCTCGCCGATGCCCGGCGCCAGCACGTCCATCGCCGCCACGGTCCTGCCGTCGTCGTTGAGGCGCATGTAGAACGCCTTGATGTGCTCCGGATAGTGCGTGACCACCACCGGGCGGCCGATGTGCTGCTCGGTCAGCCAGCGCTCGTGCTCGGTCTGCAGGTCCAGGCCCCACTCGACCGGGAAATCGAACCCGTGCCCGGACTTCTGCAGCAGCGACACCGCTTCGGTGTAGTCGATGCTTTCGAACGGCGCGTTGACGAAGTCCTCCAGCTTGCTGACCGCGGTCTTGTCCACGCGCTCGGCCAGGAACGCCAGGTCGTCGCCGCGCTCGTCCAGCACCGCGCGGAACAGGTATTTCAGGAAGTCCTCGGCGATGCGCGCGTTCTCGGTCAGGTCGGCGAAGGCGATCTCCGGCTCGATCATCCAGAACTCGGCCAGGTGCCGCGTCGTGTTGCTGTTCTCGGCGCGAAAGGTCGGGCCGAAGGTGTAGACCTTGCTCAGGGCGAGGCAGTAGGCCTCGACGTTGAGCTGCCCGGACACGGTCAGGAAGGTTTCCTTGCCGAAGAAGTCGCGGGAGAAGTCGACCTCGCCATCCGCCCTGCGCGGCAGGTTGGCCAGATCCAGGGTGGAGACGCGGAACATCTGCCCGGCGCCTTCGGCGTCGGAGGTGGTGACGATGGGCGTGCTGATCCAGCAGTAGCCGTGCCGGTGGAAATAGCGGTGCACCGCCTGCGACAGGCAGTTGCGGATGCGGGTCACCGCGCCGAACAGGTTGGTGCGCGGGCGCAGGTGCGCGACTTCGCGCAGGAACTCCAGCGAGTGCGCCTTGGGCTGGATCGGGTAGGTCTCCGGATCCTCCACCCAGCCGACCACCTGGACCCGTTCGGCCTGGATCTCGAACGACTGGCCCTGGCCCTGCGAGGCCACCAGGGTGCCGGTGGCGATCACCGAGCAACCCGCGGTGAGATGCTTCACTTCCGATTCGTAGTTGGCCAGGGTGTCGGGCGCGACCACCTGGATGGCGCCGAAGCACGAGCCGTCGCTGACGTTGACGAAGGACAGTCCGGCCCTGGAGTCGCGGCGGGTGCGGACCCAGCCGCGAACGGTGACTTGGCCGCCGACCGGAAGCTTTCCGGCCAACGCATGTTCCACACTGACCACCGTCATCTCTTGAATCCTCGAACGCGCAGCACAATGGAGGGAGCGCGGAGTTTACCGGAGCGCCAGCGCGGCCGCTGGCGCCCGGCCTATACTTGCGAGCCTGGAGAACGCCATGCCTATATCGCTCACATCCGTCGCCAGCGAACGCGTCAAGCGCTTCGTCAGCGAGACCCCCGGCGCGCTGGGCCTGCGCTTCGGAGTGACCCGCACCGGCTGCTCCGGCTGGGGCCACGTGGCCGACCTGGCGCGCGAACGGCGTGCCGACGACAGCGTGTTCGAACACGACGGCGTGCGCATCTACGTCGATGCCGGCAGCCTGCCGCTGGTCGACGGCACCGAGATCGACTTCGGCCGCCAGGGATTGAGCGAAACCTTCGTGTTCCGCAACCCCAACGCCACCGCCGAATGCGGCTGCGGCGAGAGCTTCACCACCCAGGCGGATCTGGCCTGAGGTCGAGCGCGGCGCTCTTCTTTCTCCATTCGGGAAAGGCGCCCTGAGGGGCGGGTGAGCAACGGCGGGTCCGCGCCAAGACCATTGGGATCGCTGATTCCAGTCAACTGATTCCAGTCGACTTGCCAGCGCCTGGGCGTGCTGCTGGCGAATCCGGCTCGAGCCTGGCGTGACGATCTACGCTCATACCGCCTGTGGGTACTTCTCCAATAAGAGTAGGGAAGCATCCGCCTCCATATGGCTTTAAGCTTTCGGCACCCCTGCCTGGAGTTCCCATGTTCCGTCTCCTGCTGCTGACCCTGGCCGCACTCGCTGCCGTGCCGCCGGCTTACGCGCAAGCGTCGCCCGACCGCAATCCGGCCCTGCACGCGCTGTTCGCCGAGGAATGGGAGGGTGGCCTGCGCCAGAGCCCGGAGAACGCCAGCTACAGCGGCGATCGTCGCTACAACGACCGCTGGACCGATTTCAGCCTCGAGGCCATCGCTTCGCGGGCGGCCGCCGATCGCGCCGCGTTGCAGAAGCTGCAGGCGATCGATCGCGGCGCGCTTTCGGCCGCCGACCGGCTCGATTACGACACCTTCCTCTGGCAGCTGCAGCGCAGCGTCGAACGCCAGCGGTTCCGCGAATACCTGCAGCCGCTCAGCCACCAGGGCGGGCCGCAAACCCTCGACGGCATCGCCGAGGTGCTGCCGTTCGCCAATGCCGAGGACTACCGGGACTGGCTGGCGCGCCTGCGGGCGGTGCCGGCCGTGCTGGAGCAGGTGACCGCGCTCATGCGGGAGGGCGTCAAGGCCGGCAGCGTGCCGCCGCGCATCCTGATGCAGCGGGTGCCGGCGCAGATCGCCGCGCAGCGGGTGGACGATCCGGCGCGCAGCGGTTTCTACAGGCCTTTCCTCAAGATGCCGGAGTCGATCGC
>DATHAV010000110.1:0-7096 GCA_035296505.1 Pseudoxanthomonas sp. | reverse complement strand
CTTACAGGATTCGAGGATGATATGCGTACGACTCAGCAATTCAGTATCACCCTCCCTAACGAAATGGCGGATTTCGCCAAGGCAAAGGTCGCGGCGGGCGAGTACGCGACGGAGAGCGAAGTCATCCGGGACGGGCTGCGCACGCTGCTGGCCCGCGATCGGGCGATGGAAGCCTGGTTGCGCGAGCAGGTGGTGCCGGTGGCCCAGGCGCTGAAGGCCGATCCTGGGCGCACTCTGTCTGTTGCCCAGGCCCACGAGCAACTGGCAGAGAAGCGTCGGCGGCATGCGTGAGCTATCGGGTCGAGTTCGCACCTGAGGCGGTTGCCCGGCTCGCCGCGATCGAGGAGTACATCATCAATGCCGGGCTGCCGCTTGCGGCCCTCCGCTATGTCGATGCCATCGTGGCCTATTGCGAGAGCCTGGTGACATTTCCGGAGCGGCGAGCAAAGCGGGAGGATCTCTTGCCGGGCCTTCGTGTCACCCACTACCGTGGCACTGCCGTGATCGCGTTCCTGGTGGATGCCGAACGGGAAGTGGTGTCGATCCTTGGCGTGTTCTACGGTGGCCAGGACTACAAGGGCGCATGGCACGATTCCTGAGGTACGGCACAGGTACAGTGCGCAGCTTTTGCGCACTTCGCTAAACTGCTTTAAGTTGCTGATTCGTAAATGCTTTGCCTTGCGCCATCTTTCGCTTCGATAACACTAACTTACTGTTTAAAGAAGACTTTTAATCTTTGGTCGATGGTTCGAATCCATCACGGCCCACCATATAAACAAAGAATTAGGCGCCTTTCAGGGCGCTTTTTCTTTCTTTTCCTCCGTAAAATTCCTCCGTAAACGGGCGCCGACGGCAGGTTCGACGAGAGGCAGTGCCTCCGCTGAATGTGCGAGACTGCAGCGATTCAACCGCGGATAGAGCGTATGAGACGGACGAGCGCTTCACCGGTGAAGACTAATCCGGTACCAAAGTGGGTGCCGTCATATTCCAGTCAGGCATACGATTCTCAGCAGCGCTTGGGCCATGTCTTAAGCCTCAGCCGGTACGGCATCGGGTTGGTCACTAAGCAGCCCCCTTGTTTCGTGCGCTTGCTCGAGTTCAAGGCAAGGAATTGGCGGAGGCGGAAGCCGCCAAGGTTGACGGCAACTCTGCTTTGGCGCAGTCGGAGATTGACACTGATTTCCAAGTGCTTCATGCGCTGGCAGTGGTCGGCATTTGGAGTTGGCTTGAGCACACGGTAAAAGGTTTTATCGCCGAAAAGCTCGTCCATGAACGAGAGGCCTTTCGAGTACCTGCACTCCAGAAAATAAAAGTCCGGCTCAGTTATTACGTAGGTTGTCTAAACGTGAGCAGGCGGCTTATCTGGTTGAGCTTCTCGGGCAGGAGACGGCCTCGTCGCTCAAGCGGGGTGTGAACAGGTTCGATGTGTTGCTAGACCCCTTTGGCCTGGCCGGGTCGACCAAAGACAAAGCAGCCGAGCACCTCTTCGAGCTACAGCAGATCCGGAATGCGGTGGCTCATCAGAACGGCCGTTGCGACCGTCGCTTGAAGGCTAACTGTCCCTGGCTGAAGTTGAAACTGCACAGCCCCATCCGGATTAGTGCTCAGCAGATCGGAAGTTATTTTGAGGCTACAGGCGAATACACGCTTGAGCTGCTATACCGAATTGGCGACCAATACGGTGCGGATCTTCGGGCGACTGCGGATGGCGCCGGCCAAAGTGCAGAGCCTGCGATCGAGGAAACCGGTGAGGTTTTTGCCGACCAAGTTAGCCATCCGGAAGTCTTGCCCTCGGTATCGCTGCCGCTCTTGCGCTCGATGTCGTGTCCTGCAGACCTTCGGGTATGCAATCACTTCGTTCTCGCATGCGCTCGCCGGGTACGCCGCGTCGAAACAAGCGCTTCCGCCAGTTCCAGAAGCAGGATCCGCGAACGGTGGGACATGCCGCGGAACGCTCTGAGCAAATCACGCTTATAAGGTGCATCCGCATCCTCGGTATCGGCTCCCGGGACATCCGAGTCGACATCCTGCGCCGCCTGCATTTTCCCCTGGCCGGTCGCCAGCCACTCCAGCGACACATTCGTCGCATTGCAGATGGCGATCATGGTGGCCATTGCCGGCTGGACAGAGTTCACCGATTCCCAGTTGGATACCGCGCTTCTTTGCACGCCCACCAATGCCGCGAGCGCTTTTTGTGAAAGCTTCCGCTGTCTTCGAGCCTGGCGTATGCGTTGAGCGAGCTTCATGGGTTCACCTTGTGGAAGCAGCCGTGCCGGAGGGACCAGCCTGCGGCCTTAAAAGATGTCTGTAATTTCTGTCACCAACTCAAATAAAGCGCAAAAGCTAGACCAAATATTGCGAACGACAGCCGGCTTGGCGTTCCGAAGAGTGAGACACGTTTCTCACTAAGCTTAAACGAAGCTACCATGCGCGCCGCGGGCCAGCCGCTCCCAGCCGATCCGGGGACCCATGAGTCGGCACCACCAGGAATCGCCTGATGACGCAAGGAAATGCAGCGCTGTCCCTGTTGGAACCCGCGCAGGCGAGCGGTGCCGACCAGGACCTGGCCTTGCGGGGCCTGGTCTTGCTTGCGCAGTTCCATGGGCTGTCGGCCGATGCGGCCCAGCTGGCGCATCGTTTCGGGCTCACCGGCGAGGGCTTCGACGAGACGAGCCTGCTGCTGGCGGCCAAGCAGCTGGGCCTCAAGGCCAAGATCACGCGGCAGCCGGCCGAGCGCATCGCCATGGCCACGCTGCCGGCACTGGCGCTGGTGCCGGAGGGCGAACATTTCATCGTGGCCAAGGCCGGCGACGAAACCGTGCTGATCCACGATCTGGTCCAGCAGCGCGCGCGCGTGCTGACCTTGGACGAATTCGCCCAGCGCTACGCCGGCCGTCTGCTGCAGGTCACTTCGCGCGCCTCGGTGCTGGGCCAGCTGGCCAAGTTCGACTTCCGCTGGTTCGTGCCGGCGGTGGTCAAGTACCGCAAGCTGCTGCTGGAAGTGCTCGTCGTTTCCTTCTTCATCCAGATGTTCGCCCTGGTCACGCCGCTGTTCTACCAGGTGGTCATGGACAAGGTGCTGGTGCACCACAGCATCACCACTCTGGAAGTCATCGCCGTCGGCCTGGTGTCCATCGCCGTCTTCGACGTCGTCCTGTCCGGCTTGCGCGCCTACGTGTTCGCGCACACGACCAGCAAGATCGACGTCGAGCTGGGCGCGCGCCTGTTCCGCCACATCCTGGCCTTGCCGCTCAGCTATTTCGAGTCGCGCCGCGTCGGCGACACCATCGCCCGCGTCCGCGAGCTGGAGAACATCCGCAACTTCCTCACCGGCCAGGCGCTGACCTCGCTGCTGGATCTGCTGTTCACCGTGGTGTTTTTGGCGGTGATGTTCTACTACAGCGTTTGGCTGACCCTGATCGTGGTCGTTTCCCTGCCGGTCTATGCGTTGTGGTCGGCGTCGATCACTCCGGTGTTGCGCAAGCGGCTGGACGACAAGTTCGCCCGCGGCGCCGACAACCAGTCGTTCCTGGTGGAAACCGTCAACGGCATGGGCACGGTCAAGGCCACGGCCGTGGACCCCCGCGTCACCCGCACCTGGGACAACCAGCTGGCCGGCTATGTCGGCGCGTCCTTCGCGGTCACGCGCCTGGCCAACGTCGGCCAGCAGGGCATACAGCTCGTCCAGAAACTGGTCGGCATCGGCATCCTGTTCTTCGGCGCCAGGCTGGTCATCGAAGGCAAGCTGTCGGTGGGGCAGCTGATCGCGTTCAACATGCTGGCCGGGCAGGTGGCCGCGCCCATCGTGCGCTTGGCCCAGCTCTGGCAGGAGTTCCAGCAGGTCGGCATCTCGGTCGAGCGGCTGGGCGACATCCTCAACACCCGCACCGAACTGCCGGGCAGCCGCATGGCCCTGCCCCCGATCAAGGGCAAGGTCACCTTCGACAAGGTGGCCTTCCGCTACCGCCCCGACACCGCCGAAGTGCTCAGCGGCATCGACCTGGAGGTCGCCGAAGGCGAAGTCGTCGGCATCGTGGGGCGCTCGGGGTCGGGCAAGAGCACGCTGACCAAGCTGGTGCAGCGGCTCTATGTGCCCGAGCGCGGGCGGGTGCTGGTCGACGGCCACGACCTGGCGCTGGCCGATCCGGCCTGGCTGCGGCGCCAGCTGGGCGTGGTGCTGCAGGAAAACTTCCTGTTCAACCGCAGCGTGCGCGAGAACATCGCCCTGGCCGATCCGGGCCTTCCGCTGGAGCGCGTCATCCACGCCGCCACGCTGGCCGGCGCGCACGACTTCATCCTGGAACTGCCCGAAGGCTACGACACCATCGTGGGCGAGAAGGGCGCCTCGCTTTCCGGCGGCCAACGCCAGCGCCTGGCGATCGCCCGCGCGCTGATCACCAACCCGCGCATCCTGATCTTCGACGAAGCCACCAGCGCGCTCGACTACGAGTCCGAGCACGCGGTCATGAGCAACATGCGCGCGATCTGCCGGGGCCGCACCGTGCTGATCATCGCCCACCGCCTGTCCACGGTGCGCCTGGCCAACAGGATCATCGTCATGGAGAAAGGCCGGATCGTCGAAACCGGAACCCATCAGCAGCTGGTGGACCGGCCCGACGGCCACTACGCGCGCCTGCACAGGCTGCAGGACGGCGCCCCATGAGGCACGCCCTGTCGGCGGCCAAGGAGTTCCTGCAGCGCTACTGGCAGGTGTTCAAGGCGGCATGGTCCGTCCGCACGACGCTGGACCCGCCCAAGCGCAGCCAGGACGAACTGGCCTTCCTGCCCGCGCACCTGGAGCTGACCGACACGCCGGTGTCGCCCGCTTCGCGCTGGATCATGCGCACCATCATCGCGTTCTTCTGCGTCGCGCTGCTGTGGTCCATCTTCGGCAAGCTCGAGATCGTTGCGGTGGCCCCCGGCAAGACCGTGGTCGGCTCGCGCACCAAGATCATCCAGCCGGCGGAGACCGCCGTGGTCAAGCGCATCCTGGTGCGCGACGGGCAGACGGTGAGCAGGGGCGACCTGCTGATAGAACTCGACGCCACCGGGACCGGCGCCGACTTCGCCAAGGCCGGCGATGCGCTGGTCAACGCGCGCCTGGCCGAGCTGCGCCTGGCCGCGCTGGCGCGAGCGCTCGACAGCGGGCAAGCGCCCGCCCTGGCGAGCGATCCGCGCCTGCCGCAGGCGCGACTGGCGGCCGAACAGGATCTCGCCATCAGCGAGTTCAGCGCGTACCAAGCCAACCGCCAGAGCCTGCTGGCGTCGATCTCGCAGCGCGAGGCCGAGCTGCGGACCGTGCAGTCAATGCTGGGCCCGCTGGAGGAAACGGCGAAGATCGCCAAGACCCGCTCCGAGGACTTTGCCCGGCTGCTGGAAGGCAACTATGTCGGCCGCCACGACTACCTGCTGCGCGAACAGGAGCGCATCGCCGCCGAACGCGACCTGGCCGCCCAGCGCAGCCGGCTGCAGGAAACCCGCTCGGCGTTGAGCGGCGCGCGCGAGCAGCTCGCCGTGCTGACCGCCGAAACCCGGCAGCGCACCCTGGACGGCCTGCGCCAGGCGCGCGAACAGGCGCAGCAGTTCGCCCCCGAACTGGCCAAGGCCGGGCAACGCGACCGGTTGATGCTGCTGCGCGCGCCGGTCTCCGGCACCGTGCAGCAGCTGGCCATCCACACCGTGGGCGGCGTCGTCACCCCCGCCCAGCCCTTGCTGGCCGTGGTCCCCAGCGAAGAAGCCCTGGAGGTGGAGGCGACCGTGCTCAACAAGGACATCGGCTTCGTCAGGCCGGGCCAGCGGGTGACGGTCAAGGTGGAGAGCTTTCCCTATACCCGCTACGGCTACCTGGAGGGCGTGGTCGAGAGCGTGTCCCACGACGCCGCCCAGGACGAACGGCTGGGGCTGGTGTTTCCCGCGCGGGTGAAGCTGAAAACTACGAAGTTGATTATCGATGGTGTCGAAGTAAGCCTCACGCCAGGCATGAACCTCAGTGTCGAAATCAAAACGGGCCGGCGCAGTGTAATCAGCTATCTGTTGAGTCCCTTGAAGCAGCACGTTGACGAGTCGATGCGGGAGAGGTAGGAGTGAATACGTACGGAAATCCCTCTATGTTCTTCAGGTACGCTGCGCTCCTGGTCGTGGCGATAGCCATCGGACTGACGATTGCCATGGACCAAGAGGTCAGCATAGCGCTGACGATTAACGAGCTTTTGACTCCGTCCGCAGCGTCGCCGCAGCTGGCAACAACTATTGCCCACATCAGGTTGGGAGGCGTTGCATGAAGAAACTTAATTTGTTACCACTAATTTTTGTAACATTAATTTTTTCTTTAGAAAGTAGTGCGCTTGAGGTGACACAACAACCAGGCTATTCAAGAAACTTCGGTCATCCACTCGCCGAAGAGGTGAGTAGATTGCTGGAAAAAGAAAAAACTTATCAATTGAATTTAGAAAAAAAGAAGAAATTAGATAAGGTAATTTCTGCATTGTTCTTTATATTTCTTGCTATTTCTATAACTTTGTATACATGTGCTGCAGTAAAAAAGTACGTAGCTTCGATGTTGTTGTGAAGTGGCTATTATTCAGTGCGGCTGTTTGTGCTTCAGCTTTTATAGTGACAGGGGTGTATTTTGATATTGTATTTGGAGTGACTTCCTCATTCAGCCGGGGTGGAGCTGAAGTTACTGCAAGCAAGGGCTCATTTATGTTCTGGACTATTGTGATCGGCAAGACGATGGGAGCAGCATTTATATTGTTAATCGCATCAAAATCCTTAAATAAAATTAAATAGTCTTTGATTTGAGAGCTGCGGGTATTCGTAATAGGATGTTCTTGACCTTTTTTTCAAGCAGTAGGTTCGCCGTCGGGTTATTTATTTCCTATTTTTATGGAGTATCTGTATGTTCGCGGCCCTTTCTTTTTACTACTTAGTGTGCGCTGTACGCCTAAACCGGTGTTAGCACTAAACTTCTAGAACCTATCTCAAAATTGGAAAGTGGCACAACATGCCTATAAAATAGGCATACGCTGAAGCTTTTCGACGCGCATTGGGATCGAATCAAACACCACTTCCCGGAGGAAAACATTCCGGGTGGACG
>DATHAV010000109.1:0-3748 GCA_035296505.1 Pseudoxanthomonas sp. | reverse complement strand
AGCGTGCCCCCGAGCCAGGCGACCCGAGGGCGCGGCGGCGCGCAGGAACTCGGCGAACAGTTCGCGATCGGCAATGGTGCCGTCGAAGTCGAACAGCCATCTGGTCCGGACATGGCGCTCAGCGCGGCTTGGTCGGCAGCGGGAACGGCGTCACCACGCGTTCGCCGGTTCCGGCGTCGCGGATCGCCGAAGGGCCTTTGTGCTCCACTTCCTCGATGCGGATGATGCTTTGCATCGGCAGGTGCAGCATCCGGGTATCGCCGAACTCCTCGCGCAGGCGCTCCTCGGTCGGGTCCACGACCAGCCCGTCGTGCCGATCGAACACCAGTTCGCCGATGCCGGTGAAGCCCCACAGGTGGCTGGCGGCCACATGCCGCGCGTACAGCTCGTAGATCCTGCCGTGGTTGTGGAAGCTCACTTTTTAGAGGGTCTTGGCCATCGTCCGATTATACGAAGCCGCCCTCAATACCCCTGGCGCTTGCGCAGGCGGCGCGCGATCGCGGCGCGTACCCACAGGGCGAACACCACCCCGAACAGGAAACCGGCGATGTGCGCCGACCATGCCACCGCGCCGAACGCAGGACCGATGTAGGCGAAGATCACCTGCAGCAGCGCCCATATCCCGATCAGCAGCGGCGCCGGCGCCTTGACGAACTCCAGGAACAGGCCCAGCGGCAGCACCACGCCGAGCTTGGCGCCGGGGAACAGCGCGAGATAAGCCCCGATCACCGCCGACACCGCTCCACTGGCGCCGATGATGGGCCGGTCCGGAGCACCGATCGCCAGCACCGCGGCCACGTTGGACACCGCGCCGCCCAGCAGGAACAGCGCCAGGAAGCGCCATGGCCCCATGGTGCGTTCGGCCGGGAGCCCGAAGATCAGCAGGAACACCAGGTTGCCCAGCAGGTGCGCCCAGTCGGCGTGCAGGAACAGCGCGGTCAGCAGCCGCAGGGCGCCGCCGTCGCGAAGCGAAGCCAGCCACGCCTGCGGCGAGGACAGGCCGCCGGAAAGCGCGCCCCAGTCGAGCATCAGGCTGCCGTGCACCGGCCCGGAGCGGGTGACGGTCCAGAAGAACGCCAGCCACAGGGTCGCGAATAGGACCGGGGTCGCCCAGCGCAGCGCCGGTTTTCGGCGCGAGGGGAGAGATACGAACATGCGGCGAATTTACTCGTTTGCACGACACGGGCGGCCGTACCGGTGCGGATGGAAGGTGCGCTGGGAGCCAGAACCCGTGAGACTTCGTTAATGTTTGGTTATTCCGGCTCGCTATACTGCGGACCTCGCGCATGCCGGGAGCGGCTTCCGGCACGAGATGAGAAGGCGTTTCCCACGTCCGATCGGCCGCGCAGGCTAACTTTCCCACGTCCTTCGGAGCAACCTTCATGGAATCTGCAAACTCCTTCATCAGAACTTCGGTCCTGGCCCTCGGCATCGCCGGTGCGTTGGCCAGCGGCCATGCGCATGCGGCGGCCTTCCAGCTCGAGGAAAACAGCGTCAAGGCCCAGGGCCGCGCCATGGCCGGCGCCGGCTCCGCGCCCGGCGACGCCTCGGTGGTGGTCAACAATCCGGCGGTCATGTCGACTTTCACCGACAAGGCCATCCAAACCGACGTCACCGCCATCGACCTGTCCTACCGGTTCACCGGCGGCGGCAGCGCCGCGGCGGGCAGCCCGCTGCAGCGGCCTCTCACCGGCGGCAACGGCGGCGACGCCGGCGGCCTGGCCGCCGTGCCGGCGATGTCGCTGGTGCTGCCGCTGAGCGACCGCTTCGAGTACCTCACCCTGGGCGCCATGGTCAGCGCGCCGTTCGGGCTCAAGACCGAATACGACCGCGACTGGGTCGGCCGCTACCATGCGGTCGAGTCCGACCTCAGGTTCATCGACCTGACGCTGGCCGCCTCGGTCGAGCTGGGCGACCGCTTTTCGGTCGGCTTCGGCGCGATCTACGAGCATGCCGATGTCACCCTGTCCAACGCCATCGACCTCGGCACCGGGCTGTGCGCCAATCCGCAGACCACCGCGCTGTGCTTCCTGCCCAATCCGGTCCAGGGCCCGTTCGGCCCGCAGAGGAACGACGGCTTCGTGGCGATCAGCGGCACCAGCAACAGCCTCGGCTGGCTGGTGGGCCTCAACTGGCGGCCGACCGACAGCGTCTCGCTGGGCTATTCGTACCGCTCGGAAATCGACCACGAGATCCGCGGCACCGCCGATTTCCAGATTCCGGCCAACGTGCGCGCGGTAGTCGGCAACGGCCTGTACAGGCCGGGCAATGCCGCGGGCAGCGGCGGCGGCGCCGATCTGACCACGCCCAGCACCCACACGTTCAGCGGCACCTGGATGGTCAACGACCGCTTCAACCTCATGGCCGAAGCCATCCTCACCGGCTGGGACTCGCTGGAGGAAGTGCGCATCCAGTTCGAGAACCCGCTGCAGGCCGACAGCGCCGAAGAGTATTTGTGGGAAGACAGCTGGTTCTATTCGGTGGGCGGCGAGTACAAGCTCGGCGACGCCTTCACCTTGCGCGCCGGCGTGGCCCGCGACGACTCGCCCGTCAGCCGTCCGTACCGCACCCCGCGCCTGCCCGACCAGGACCGCATGTGGTACGCGCTCGGCCTGACCTGGTCGGCCACGCCGAACCTGGACATCAGCGCCAACTACGCGAGGATCGCTCTGGCCGATACGCCGGAAGTGGACATCCGCTCGACCAGCGGTTCGCGGATCGTCGGCGAGTTCGACGGCGGCGCCGACCTCTACGGCATCTCCGCGCAGTACCGCTTCTGATCGGCGGCAGCCCGCCCGCAGATACGCAGCGGAAAGCCGCCTAGACGCAGCGTTAGTCAATGGTGTTGTCCATATCTGGGCCAGCCTTTCCATTCAAGCCGCTCGGTGTCGCCGAGCGGCTTATTCCTTTTCGCAACTGCGCCCAGAAATTAGGCATGCCCGCCACAGAGGTTGGAACCGGGACAAACACGGAGCTGCAGTTGGTGGCAGGTGGTTGTCAGCAAGTCGAGTTTCCGGTGGTGGTCACAGGAATCCGGCTCCGAAACACTCTCTCGCCACTGATTTGCAGCTGATTGATCAGGTCGATCGCTACACGTCGCAGTATCTAGGCAGAGGTAACCGACATGCGGATGCATCTGATATCCATCGCAGTGCTTGCGCTTCTTCCGGCTGTGTCATGCGCTTTGATGGCCGCCGCTCCTAACAGCGCCGATGTCGAATTCGCGGACTTCGTTCGCCTGGTCCTGCATCGAGGACCGGCAGAAGCCGCCAGCGAAATCGGCCTTAGTCGGACTCAAAGATCCGCTGCGCTTTTGCACGAGAAGCAAGTAGTCGGGACATTGGCTGCCAATACCACACGTCGGGCGCGATACGTAGCCTCACGCTCAGCACCACTTCCAGTGCGTGCCTGCCACTGTCGCACGTGAGCTCGGCTCTATACGCGACCAGTCCGGGGGTCGACAACAGCAGTGGCTATCCTTTCCATTTCCCGCTAGTCAGGGGCTTACTTGGTGCATCGGACGATGGCCGCTGCGTGAGGTCGGCGATATTCAATTCCGTCGAAGGCGAAACTAGCGTAACGGATATCCAACTCATTGCACTTACATTAGAACCTATCTCAAAACTATTGTGAGGGCCTGAAGCGGCTTTTACACTCGCAGCATGCGGCGATTGAGCGATGAGCACTGGCAGCGGATTCGGGAACATTTTCCCGAGGAGCACTACCCGGACGATCGTCCTGGCCGCAA
>DATHAV010000108.1:0-3107 GCA_035296505.1 Pseudoxanthomonas sp. | reverse complement strand
CAGGTCCTTGTAGTGCGGCGCATAGCGCTCCATGAAGCGCTCGCCTTCGCTGTTGCGCAGGATGCCGCCCTCCCCGCGCACGCCCTCGGTGATCAGGCAGCCGGCGCCGTAGATGCCGGTGGGATGGAACTGCACGAACTCCATGTCCTGCAGCGGCAGGCCCGCACGCAGCGCCAGGCCGCCGCCGTCGCCGGTGCAGGTATGGGCCGAGGTCGCGCTGAAGTACGCGCGGCCGTAGCCGCCCGTGGCCAGGACCACTCCGTGGGCGCGGAACAGGTGCAATGTTCCGATGGAGGTGTCGAGCGCGAGCACGCCGCGGCACACGCCCTCGTCGTCGAAGATCAGGTCCAGCGCGAAGTACTCGATCATGAATCGGGCGTCGTGCTTGAGCGACTGCTGGTAGAGCGTGTGCAGCATCGCATGGCCGGTGCGGTCGGCCGCGGCGCAGGTGCGCTGCGCCGGCGGACCCTCGCCGAACCTCGTGGTCATGCCGCCGAACGGGCGCTGGTAGATCTTGCCTTCCTCGGTGCGGCTGAAAGGCACGCCGTAGTGCTCCAGCTCGATGATCGCCGGGATCGCCTCGCGGCACATGTACTCGATCGCGTCCTGGTCGCCGAGCCAGTCCGAGCCCTTGATGGTGTCGTAGAAGTGGTAGCGCCAGTCGTCCTCGCCCATGTTGCCCAAAGCGGCCGAAATACCGCCCTGCGCCGCCACCGTGTGCGAGCGCGTCGGGAACACCTTGGTCAGGCACACCGTGGTCAGGCCCTTGGCCGCCAGGCCCAGGGTCGCGCGCAGGCCGGCGCCGCCGGCCCCCACCACCACCATGTCGTACTTGTGTTCGGTGATCTTGTAAGCGGAAGTCATCGAGTCGGTTTTCCTTGATGGGCGCCTGAAGGCTCAGGCACCGCCCAGCGCGATCCGGACCACCGCAAATACGCTTGCGAGCGCGCCGAGGATGCAGATGAAGCAGATGGCGATCTGGCTGCACAGCGCCAGCGCCGGGCTGTGGACATAGTCCTCGATCACCACCTGCATGCCCAGCTGCGTGTGCCGGAACGTCGACAGCAGGAAGGCGATCAGCAGCATCGCGTTCCACGGCCGCGCGATGGCGTCGGTGGCGGTCAGGTAGTCGGCCTGCAGCAGGGTGATGAGGAAGTACAGGAACCACAGCGACAGCGGCACCAGCGCCAGCGAGGTCAGGCGGATGGCGAAGAAATGATGGGTGCCGTGCTTGGCCGATCCAAGGCCCCGGGCGTTCTTGATCGGGGTGCGGTACCGGTTCACAGCAGGCCTCCGCGCATGGCCGCGTATCCGAACAGCGCCAGGGTGATGACCACGCTGCCGATGAGCGCCATCCAGCTGCTGGCCACCAGGGCCGGCAGCGTGCAGGCCAGCCCGAAGTCCTGCACCAGGTGGCGGATCCCGTTCAACAGATGGAACGAGAACGTCCACACCCACAGGAACAGGAATACGAGCCCGAACGGAGAGCCCGCCGCGGCGCGCACCCAATCCCAGGCCTGCGGCCCGCCCAGCAGCGCGACGATCGCCGCGGCGATCAGCAGCGCGCCGACCGAGAGCACCACGCCGGTGGCGCGGTGCAGGATGGAAGTGACCATCTGCACCTGCCAGCGGTAGACCTGAAGGTGCGGAGAAAGCGGACGTTGACGGCTGGCCATGCGGTGGACTCTCTGGTCGTGGCTGGCGGCTTGCTGAGGGCCGCGTTGGCTGGGCTGGCGCTGGTCTAGAAGTCGATGCAGCGTCCGTTCTTCTCCCAATCGCCGTAGCGCGTGGGCTCGGGACCGTCCCGACCGCCGATTTCCCTGGGCAGCGTTGCCTTCTCGCTCGCGCCCTCGGCTTCGGTTGCCGGGGTCTGCGAGGCTTCGGTCTCGGCTTCGGGGATATCTGGGGTATGGCCTATCATGATCTTCTCGCAACGCACAAATTTTAAGCCTCGCCTCCGTGCCTGACAACCTGCCGACGCTCCCGCCCGCCTTTGCCGCACTGCCCGACCATGCGGTCGTTTCACTGTCGGGCGCCGATGCGACCGCTTTCGCGCACGCGCAGTTCGCCAATGACGTGGCGCGGTTGGCGGCTGGCCAGTGGCAGTGGAATGCGTGGCTGACGCCCAAGGGCCGCGTCATTGCGACGTTTGCGCTGATCAAGCGCAGTGAAACAGAATTGCTGCTGATAGTGCCGGACTATCGGGACGATTCACTGGCCCTCTCGCTGCAAAGGTTCGTCTTCAGGCGCAAAGTCCGCATTGAAACGCGCGCCGACCTATACCCCAGCGGCACCTTCGCCGCGCCACTCCGAGCCCATTTTGCGCAGGTCGAGGACCGTGGCGATGAGATCGAGCTCGACTACGGCGGCAGTGCCGAGAAGCGGACACTGAGGATCGCAGGTGCCGCCGCACCGCAAACCGATGGGTTCGCAGGGCGCTGGCGCGCATCGGACCTGCGCCACGGCCTGGTCCGGCTGGATGAGTCGCAGCGCGAGCAATGGACGCCGCAGCAGCTGGCGCTGGAACGGCTGCACGCCTTCAGCGTCAAGAAGGGCTGCTACCCTGGCCAGGAGATCGTCGCGCGCACGCACTTCCTCGGCAAGGCCAAGCGCTCGCTGGCGCTGCTTGAAAGCGATGCGCCGCTCGCGGCCGGCGCCGAGGTCTGCGCCGACGATCGGGGCATAGGCACCGTGGTCAGCGTGGCGAACGATGGACATCTGGCGGCGGCGGTATTGCCCTTGGAGCGCGAGGCCGTGGCGCTGACGACCGGCGCGGCTTCGCTGCGGGAGATTCCGCTGCTCGATGGGCTGGAGCGCCCCGGAAGCGCGTAAAGCGCACGCGTCCTGCTGCCGAACGCCATTCCAACACCCATGCACCGTGACTGCCGGTTCACGCCAGGCGTGCGGCGGCGGCGGCGATGTCCTCCTCGCCAGGCAGCACCAGCAGCGCCGCGCCCGCCAAGGGGGTGTAGGTGTCCGCGCCCACCACGCGCTGGAGCGGCCGGCCGCCCAGTCCCGCCTCGGCGATCGCGGTAATCACGCCCTCGCCAACGCCGGCCGAGTACCGGCCTTCGTCGACCACCAGGATGCGGCGCGCGGACCGGGCC
>DATHAV010000107.1:0-15630 GCA_035296505.1 Pseudoxanthomonas sp. | reverse complement strand
CTTGAAGGTGCGGTAGTTGATGGTCTCGGGCTTCTTCACTTCGCCGAAGGACCACGAGCGGATCAGGTCCGGCGAGGCCAGCGCGATCTTGATCGCATCGAAGTCCAGCGCCGGGCGCTGCTGGTTGAACAGGTTGAGCAGGTCTTTCATTTTGTTTCTCCGTAATAGGAGGAAAAGCGTGTGTCGAGGGAATGGTGCGAGGGGCTGCGGACCCGGCCGGCGCGAGCGCGGCGGGGTCCGCTTCACGTCACTCTTCCAGTTCCATGTTGATCGCCAGCGAGCGGATTTCCTTGACCAGCACGTTGAAGGATTCCGGCATGCCCGCGACCATCTCGTGTTCGCCGTCGACGATGTTCTTGTACATCTGGTTGCGGCCCTGCACGTCGTCCGACTTGACCGTCAGCATTTCCTGCAGGGTGTGCGCCGCGCCGTAGGCCTCCAGCGCCCAGACTTCCATCTCGCCGAAGCGCTGGCCGCCGAACTGCGCCTTGCCGCCCAGCGGCTGCTGGGTGACGAGCGAGTACGGACCGGTCGAACGCGCGTGCATCTTGTCGTCCACCAAGTGGTTCAACTTCAGCATGTGCATGTAGCCGATGGTGGTGTGGCGGTCGAACGCCTCGCCGGTGCGGCCGTCGTACAGCTGGGTCTGGCCGCTGATCGGCAGGTCCGCGAGCTCGAGCATGTGCTTGATCTCCGATTCGGCCGCGCCGTCGAACACCGGAGTCGCCATCGGCACGCCGTCGGTCAGGTTCTGCGCCAGGGCCAGCAGCTCCTCGTCGTTGAACTCGTCCAGGTTGACACGCTGCTCGCCCAGCTTCAGGTCGTGGTTGTAGATCTGGTCCAGGAACTTGCGCAGGTCCGCGACCTTGGCCTGGGCGTCGAGCATCTTCTGGATCTTGTGGCCCAGGCCCTTGGCGGCCCAGCCCAGGTGGACTTCCAGGATCTGCCCGATGTTCATGCGCGACGGCACGCCCAGCGGGTTGAGCACGATGTCGACGGTGCGGCCGTCGGCGGCGTAGGGCATGTCCTCGACCGGAACGATGGTCGAGACCACGCCCTTGTTGCCGTGGCGGCCGGCCATCTTGTCGCCGGGCTGGATGCGGCGCTTCACCGCCAGGTACACCTTGACCATCTTCAGCACGCCCGGGGCGAGGTCGTCGCCGGCGGTGATCTTGCCGCGCTTGTCGGCGAAGCGGCGCTCGAACTCCTTTTCGTGCGCCTGGATCTGCTTCTGCGCGCGCTCGATGGCGTCCGACGCGTCGTCGTCCTTCATCCGCAGGGTGAACCAGTCGGCCTTCTTCAGCCCGTCCAGGTACGCGTCGGTGATGGTGTCGCCCTTCTTCAGGTTGGCGCCGCCGTTGGCGACCTTGCCCACCAGCAGCGGACGCAGGCGCGCGAAGATCGCGTTCTCCAGGATGCGGAACTGGTCGTCGAAGTCCTTCTTGACGCGCTTGATCTCGTTCTCCTCGATCTGGCGCGCGCGCTTGTCCTTCTCGATGCCGTCGCGGGTGAAGACCTGCACGTCGATGACGGTGCCGTCCATGCCCGGGGGCACGCGCAGCGAGCTGTCCTTAACGTCGGAGGCCTTCTCGCCGAAGATCGCCCGCAGCAGCTTCTCCTCGGGGGTCAGCTGGCTTTCGCCCTTGGGCGTGACCTTGCCGACCATGATGTCGCCGGCGCGCACCTCGGCGCCGATGTACACCACGCCCGACTCGTCGAGGCGGTTGAGCGCCTGCTCGGAGACGTTGGGGATGTCGGCGGAGATTTCCTCCGGACCGAGCTTGGTGTCGCGCGCGACGCAGGTGAGCTCCTCGATGTGGATCGTGGTGTAGCGATCCTCCTCGACCACGCGCTCGGAGAGCAGGATCGAGTCCTCGAAGTTGTAGCCGTTCCACGGCATGAACGCGATCAGCATGTTCTGGCCCAGGGCCAGCTCGCCGATGTCGGTGGACGGGCCGTCGGCCAGCACGTCGCCGCGCGCGATCACGTCGCCCACGTTGACCAGCGGAGTCTGGTTGATGCAGGTGTTCTGGTTGGAGCGCGTGTACTTGATCAGGTTGTAGATGTCCACGCCCGCATCGGTGCCGTCGACGATCTCCGACTCGTTGACCTTGACCACGATGCGCGCGGCGTCGATCTGCTCGATCACCCCGCCTCGGCGCGCGTTCACGGTCACGCCGGAGTCGCGGGCCACGGCGCGTTCGATGCCGGTGCCCACCAGCGGCTTCTGCGCACGCAGCGTCGGTACCGCCTGGCGCTGCATGTTGGCGCCCATCAGCGCGCGGTTGGCGTCGTCGTGCTCGAGGAACGGCACCAGTGCGGCGGCGATGGATACCGTCTGCATCGGCGAAACGTCCATGAAGTCGACCTCGCCCGGCGGCTTCAGCAGCGACTCGCCCTGGTAGCGGCACGGCACGAACTGCTCGGTCAGGCGGCTGTTGTCGTCGTGCAGCGCGTTGGCCTGCGCGATCACGAACTCGTTCTCCTCGATCGCCGACAGGTACTCGATGTCGTCGGTGATCTGGCCGTCCACGACCTTGCGGTACGGCGTCTCCAGGAAGCCGTAGCTGTTGGTGCGCGCGTACACCGCGAGCGAGTTGATCAGGCCGATGTTCGGGCCTTCCGGCGTCTCGATGGTGCAGACGCGGCCGTAGTGGGTCGGATGCACGTCGCGCACTTCGAAGCCGGCGCGCTCGCGGGTCAGGCCGCCCGGCCCGAGGGCCGAAACGCGGCGCTTGTGCGTCACTTCCGACAGCGGGTTGTTCTGGTCCATGAACTGGGACAGCTGCGAGGAGCCGAAGAACTCCTTGATCGCGGCGGCCACCGGCTTGGCGTTGATCAGCTCCTGCGGGGTCAGGCCCTCGGACTCGGCCATCGACAGGCGCTCCTTGACCGCGCGCTCGACGCGGACCAGGCCCACGCGGAACACGTTCTCGGCCATTTCGCCGACCGAACGCACGCGGCGGTTGCCCAGGTGGTCGATGTCGTCGACCGTGCCGCGGCCGTTGCGGATCTCGGTCAGGACCTTGATGACTTCCAGGATGTCCGAGGTCTCGCTCTGGGCGGCGACCAGACGCTTGGATTCCTCGTCGTTGCGGCCGCTGAAGTACTTGTGGTCGAACAGGACCGACTCGCCCTCGGTTTCCTTGCGGCCGACGCGGCGGTTGAACTTCATCCGGCCCACGCCCGACAGGTCGTAACGCTCGAAGGTGAAGAACAGGTTGTGGAACAGATTCTGAGCGGCGTCCTTGGTCGGGGGCTCGCCCGGGCGCATCATGCGGTAGATCTCGACCAGGGCCTCGAGCTGGGTCTTGGACGGGTCGATGCGCAGGGTGTTGGACAGGTAGGGACCGCGATCGAGGTCGTTGACCCACAACGTGCCCACGGCGTCGACGCCGGCCTTGCGGAACAGGGCCAGCTGGTCTTCGGTGATCTCGTCGTTGGCGGTGGCCAGCAGCTCGCCGGTGGACGCGTCGATGACGTCGTGCGACAGGATGCGGCCGATCAGATAGTCATCCGGCACGGCCAGCGCGGCGATGCCGGACTGCTCCAGCTGCTTCACATGGCGCGCGGTGATGCGCTTGCCGGCCTCGACGATGATCTTGTCGCCGTCGGCCAGGTCGAAGTTCAGGGTCTCGCCGCGCAGGCGCTCGGCCACCAGCTCCAGCTGCACGCCCTCGCCGTCGGGCAGGATGTGGAAGGTGTTGATGTCGAAGAACTCGTTGAGCATTTCTTCGTTGCTGTAGCCCAGCGCGCGCAGCAGGATCGTCACCGGCAGCTTGCGGCGGCGGTCGATGCGGGTGAACAGCGCGTCCTTCGGGTCGAACTCGAAGTCCAGCCAGGAGCCGCGGTAGGGAATGATGCGCGCGCTGTACAGCAGCTTGCCCGAGCTGTGCGTCTTGCCGCGGTCGTGGTCGAAGAACACGCCCGGGCTGCGGTGCAGCTGGGAGACGATGACGCGTTCGGTGCCGTTGACGATGAAGGTGCCGTTCTCGGTCATCAGCGGGATTTCGCCGAGGTAGACCTCCTGCTCCTTCACGTACTTGATGGCCTTGGTCGAGGATTCGCGGTCGTAGATCACCAGGCGCACGGTGACGCGCAGCGGCGCGCCGTAGCTGAGGCCGCGGTTGCGGCACTCGCGCTCGTCGAACACCGGATCGCCCAGCTTGTAGCCCACGTACTCCAGCGCCGCGTTGCCGCTGTAGCTGGAGATCGGGAAGACCGACTTCAGCGCCGCGTGCAGGCCGTGGTCGACCCGCTTGGAGGGCTCCACGTTTTCCTGCAGGAACTCGCGGTAGGAATCGACCTGGATGGCGAGCAGGAACGGCACTTCGAGGATCGTGCGCTGCTTGCCGAAATCCTTGCGGATACGCTTCTTTTCGGTGAACGAATAAGCCATGGTGACTATGCCTCTAGCATCGGCGGACCGCGCGTCCGCGGCCCTGGGGAACATTCTGGGAAGAACGGGAAAATCGTCAGTTGGAAGTCGCTGGTATTGCCGGCACCAGCACGCCTTCTCTTGCTACTTCCAACTACCAACTCGGGTTTTTGTACTGCTGGCGGCCGGGAAACCGCGGCGCCGAAGCGGTAGTTTGCGCCTGCGCGACTGAGCGCAGACCAACCGTTTCAGCCGGCCTTGCCGCAACGACCGAAGGCCAGGGGCTTGCGCCCCCGGCCCTGGTCTGCCGCCAGTGACCACCGGCGACGGATGACGCTTACTTCACTTCGACGGTCGCACCGGCGGCTTCGAGGTCCTTCTTGAACTTCGCGGCGTCGTCCTTCGACGCGCCTTCCTTGACCACGCCACCGGCTTCGGTCAGGTCCTTGGCTTCCTTCAGGCCCAGGCCGGTGATGGCGCGGACGGCCTTGATGACCTCGACCTTCTTCTCGCCGGCGGACTTCAGGATGACGTTGAACTCGGTCTGCTCCTCGACCGGAGCGGCCGCCGCCGCCGGACCGGCGGCGGCGGCGACCGGAGCGGCGGCGGAGACGCCAAACTTCTCTTCGATCGCCTTGACCAGCTCCATCACTTCCATGAGGCTCTTTTCGGCGACGGCTTCGACGATCTGTTCGTTGGAAAGGGACATGTTTGATTACCTTCTAGATGTTTCCGGGATGGGGTTTCAGAACTGTTGCGGGCGGCTCAGGCCGGATCGGCCGGAGCGTCCGCGGCGGCTTCGGCCACCGGTTCGGCCTGCGCGTCGGCGGCGGGTTCCGCGCCTTCGCCCTGCTTGTCGCCGATGGCCTTGATCGCGCGGGCGAACATGCTGGCCGGCTCGGCGAGCACGCGCGCCAGCATGGCCAGGGCCTGCTCGCGGGTCGGCAGCGAGGCCAGCACGTCGACGTGGCTGGCCGGGTACAGCTGGCCACCCACCGCCACGAGCTTGGGCTGCAGCTTGTCGTTGCCCTTGGCGAACTCCTTGATCAGGCGCCCGGCGGCGCCGGGTTCCTCGGTCGAGAACGCATACAGGAGGGGGCCGACCAGCGAGTCCTTGACGCACTCATATTCGGTCCCTTCCACGGCGCGCGAGGCCAGCGTGTTCTTGACGACTTTCAAGTACACGCCGTTCTCGCGGGCCTTCTTGCGCATCGAGGTCATCTGACCGACCGTGATGCCTGCGTACTCGGCAGCAATCAGGGAGTGGGCCTTGGCGGCGACATCCGCCAGTTCGGCGACCACTTCTTGCTTCTGAGACAGATTTAGAGCCATACACTCCTCCAAATGAACTCCGCTCACGGCTCCTGCCGCTCGCGGTCCTGGGCGGTACCCGTCCATGGGCGCCGGGGACGCCGGATTGGCATCCCGGTGGTGGCCTTTCTGAACCGAGCGAACCCAGAAAACTTCCAGAAGGCGGCACCATCTACGCCGGCCCGGTCCACGAATGGATCCGAATTAAGCGACCCCGCTTGCATCGACGGCGACTCCCTGCCGTTTTGAGCTTCCATGCCCGTCGTCGATGCGCGCCGACCGCGCCTGCGGTCTTTGACAGCCATCGCGTTGGCCTGAGCCTTTAGCGATTGCCCTCAAATGTATTGCGGTGGCGATGTTGAGATCCCCACCTCGATCGTCACCGGCTTGGCCGGGACCGACTCATCGGACCGGCCACAGCGGCTCGGACCGGAATTACTTCAACGCCAGCGAGGACAGGTCCACGGTCACGCCCGGACCCATGGTCGAACTGACCGAGATCTTCTGCAGGTAGGTGCCCTTGGCGGTGGCCGGCTTGGCCTTGACCAGGTCGGCCAACAGCGCCTGCAGGTTGCTCTTCAGCGAGTCGTCGTCGAAGTTGGCCTTGCCCAGGGTGCAGTGGATGATGCCGGCCTTGTCGGTGCGGTAGCGCACCTGGCCCGACTTGGCGTTCTTCACCGCCTCGGCCGGGTTCGGCGACACGGTGCCGACCTTGGGGTTGGGCATCAGGCCGCGCGGACCCAGCACCTGGCCGAGCTTGCCGACCACGCGCATCGCGTCCGGCGTGGCGATCACCACGTCGTAGTTGAGGTCGCCGGCCAGCATCTTCTCGGCCAGGTCGTCCATGCCCACCGCTTCGGCGCCAGCGGCGGCCGCTTCGTCGGCCTTGGCGCCGGCCGGTGCGAACACCGCCACGCGCACCGACTTGCCGGTGCCGGCGGGCAGCACGGTGGAACCGCGCACCTGCTGGTCGGACTTCTTGGCGTCCACGCCGAGGCGCACGGCCACGTCGACGGCCTCGACGAATTTGGCCTTGCTGTTGTCCTTGACGATCTTCAGCGCCTCATCGATGGAATAGGCCTTGCCCGGAGTGACCGCGGCCAGGATCGCTTTCTGTCGCTTGCTCTGTGCCATCGTCTCAGCCCTCCACCGTCAGACCCATGCTGCGGGCCGAACCCGCAATCGTGCGCACCGCCGCTTCCAGCTCGGCCGCGGTCAGGTCCGCTTCCTTCGTCTTGGCGATGTCCTCGAGCTGCTTGCGGGTGACCTTGCCCACCTTTTCGGTGTTCGGGCGCTTGGAGCCCGAGGTCACGCCGGCGGCCTTCTTCAGCAGGACCGTGGCCGGGGTGCTCTTGGTGACGAAGGTGAAGGTGCGGTCCGAATACGCGGTGATGATCACCGGCGTGGGCAGGCCCGGCTCCAGCTTCTGCGTGGCGGCGTTGAACGCCTTGCAGAACTCCATGATGTTCAGGCCGCGCTGGCCCAGCGCGGGACCGACCGGCGGCGAGGGATTGGCCTGGCCGGCCTTGACCTGCAGCTTGATGTAACCGACTACTTTCTTTGCCATGACTTGCTACTCCTGGAGTTCGATCGTCTGCACGCCTCGCGGCTGCGGGACTCCTCCCTTGGTTGACCAGGACGGCGGAAACACTCCGCCGCCCGCCTGGGTCAGGCCTTTTCGACCTGACCGAATTCCAGCTCCACCGGGGTGGAGCGGCCGAAGATCAGCACCGCCACGCGCAGGCGGTTCTTCTCGTAGTTGACTTCCTCGACCACGCCGTTGAAGTCGTTGAACGGGCCCTCGGTGACGCGCACCATCTGGCCCGGCTCGAACAGCACCTTGGGACGCGGCTTCTCCACGCCGTCCTGGACGCGCTGCAGGATCGCATCGGCCTCCGGATCGGTGATCGGCAGCGGGCGATCGGCGGTGCCGCCGATGAAGCCGAGGACCTTGGAGGTCTCCTTGACCATGTGCCAGCTTTCGTTGTCGATGCGCGGGATGCCGCCCTCGTCGTGGGTCTCGATCTGCACCAGCACGTAGCCAGGGAAGAACTTGCGCTCGGAACGGCGCTTCTGGCCGGAGCGCATCTCCACCACTTCCTCGGTCGGAACCAGCACGTCCCCGAAGCGGTCCTGCATCCCGTTGCGCACGATACGGTCGCGCAGCGCCTGCGCCACCGATTTCTCGAATCCCGAATACGCGTGTACGACGTACCAACGCTTCACTGCGACCTTCTCCTCAACGACCCAGGGTAAAGAACTGCTCGAGCAACGCCTGGATGATCCAGTCGAAGGCGCCCAGCAGCAGGCTCAGGACCACCACCACGATGCCGACCACCCAGGTCATGCGCAGGGCTTCCTGGCGCGTGGGCCACACCACCTTGCGCAGCTCGAAACGCGACTCCACCAGGAACTCGCGGGTGTCGCGGCCCTTGGCCGTGGCCAGGAACACCAGCGCGCCGAGCACCAGGCCGGCGACCACCGCCAGCGCCCGGACCGGCGCCTGCCACTGGCCTGCGAACCACCACCACGCCACCAGCCCAGCCGCTACAAGCGCCAGCGCCACGGCGTACTTGGTGATGTCGCCGGCGGAGGCCGCGGCGGTTTTGGAATGTTCGACCTTGCTGTTCATCCGTCTCTTCGTCCGACCGTCGCCGTTGCCGGCGGGACGGTTGCTGCGCTTTCATGGATGGCGCGCCAGGTAGGACTCGAACCTACAACCTGCGGTTTTGGAGACCGCTGCTCTGCCAATTGAGCTACTGACGCGTTTTGATTGTTGCCCGCCCTTGAGACAGCGAAGGCGGACCGAAGGTTCGGCCCGCCATTCGCGCTGCCCGGCGACCTGCGTCGCCGGCGATGGCAGGTTTACTTGATGATCTTGGCCACCACGCCGGCGCCGACGGTGCGGCCGCCTTCGCGGATTGCAAAGCGCAGCCCTTCGTCCATCGCCACCGGGTTGATCAACGTCACCACCATCTTCACGTTGTCGCCCGGCATCACCATCTCCACGCCCTCCGGCAGCTCCACCGCACCGGTGATGTCCGTGGTCCGGAAGTAGAACTGCGGGCGGTAGCCCTTGAAGAACGGCGTGTGGCGGCCCCCCTCGTCCTTGCTCAGCACGTACACCTCCGACTCGAACTCGGTGTGCGGCTTGATCGAACCCGGCTTGCACAGCACCTGCCCGCGCTCCACGTCGTCGCGCTTGGTGCCGCGCAGCAGCAGCCCCGCGTTGTCGCCCGCCTGGCCCTGGTCCAGCAGCTTGCGGAACATCTCCACCCCCGTCACCGTGGTCTTCTGCGTGTCGCGGATGCCCACGATCTCGATCTCGTCGCCCACCTTGATGATCCCGCGCTCGATGCGCCCGGTCACCACCGTGCCACGGCCGGAGATCGAGAACACGTCCTCCACCGGCATCAGGAACGGCTTGTCCACGTCGCGCTCGGGCAGCGGAATGAAGGTGTCCAGCGCCTCCACCAGCTTCAGGATCGACGGCACCCCGATCTCGCTCTGGTCGCCTTCCAGCGCCAGGCGCGCCGAGCCGTGCACGATCGGGGTGTCGTCGCCCGGAAAGTCGTACTTGCTCAGCAGCTCGCGCACTTCCATCTCCACCAGCTCCAGCAGCTCGGCGTCGTCCACCATGTCGGCCTTGTTCAGGAACACCACGATGTGCGGCACGCCCACCTGGCGCGAGAGCAGGATGTGCTCGCGCGTCTGCGGCATCGGGCCGTCGGCCGCCGAACACACCAGGATCGCCCCGTCCATCTGCGCCGCACCGGTGATCATGTTCTTCACGTAGTCGGCGTGGCCCGGGCAGTCCACGTGCGCGTAATGGCGGCTGGCCGACTCGTACTCCACGTGCGCCGTCGAAATCGTGATCCCGCGCGCCTTCTCCTCCGGCGCCGCGTCGATCTGGTCGTAGCCCTTGAACTCGCCGCCAAAGCGCTCGGCACCAATCTTGGTCAGCGCCGCCGTCAGCGTCGTCTTGCCGTGGTCCACGTGCCCGATCGTGCCCACGTTCACGTGGGGCTTGGTCCGCTCGAATTTACCCTTTGCCATGGCTGCTCCTACTTGTTTCCTATGGTCATGAGTGGGCCGGCCTGCGCCGGCACCGTCAGTTCTTCTTGATGACCGCTTCGGCGATGTTGGCCGGGGCCTCGGCGTAGTGGTCGAACTCCATCGTGAAGGTGGCGCGACCCTGGCTCATCGAGCGCAGCGTAGTGGCGTAGCCGAACATTTCGCCCAGCGGCACCATCGCGTTGATCACCTTGCCCGACGGACTGTCGTCCTGGCCCTGCAGGATTCCGCGCCTACGGCTCACGTCGCCCATCACGTCGCCCAGGTAATCCTCGGGGCTCACGATCTCGACCTTCATGATCGGCTCCAGCAGCACCGGGTTGGCCTTGGCGAAGCCTTCCTTGAACGCCATCGAGCCGGCGACCTTGAACGCCATTTCGTTGGAGTCGACGTCATGGAACGAGCCGTCGACCGCGCGCACCGCCACGTCGACGATCGGAAAGCCTGCGAGCACGCCGTTCTTCAGCACGTCCTCGATGCCCTTGCCCGACGCGGTGACATACTCCTTCGGCACCACGCCACCGACGATGGCGTTCTCGAACGAATAGCCCGCCCCGCGCTCCTGCGGCTCCATCTCGATGACGATGTGGCCGTACTGGCCGCGTCCGCCGGACTGGCGCACGAACTTGCCTTCCTGCTTGACGCCCTTGCGGATCGTCTCGCGATAGGCGACCTGCGGCTTGCCAACGTTGGCTTCGACGTTGAACTCGCGCTTCATGCGGTCCACGAGGATGTCCAGGTGCAGCTCGCCCATGCCGGCGATGATGGTCTGGCCGGATTCCTCGTCGGTACGCACGCGGAAGGAGGGGTCTTCCTGCGCCAGGCGACCCAGCGCGATACCCATCTTTTCCTGATCGGCCTTGGTCTTGGGCTCCACCGCCATCGAAATGACGGGCTCCGGGAACACCATGCGCTCCAGAGTGATGATGTGGTCCTGCGCGCACAGCGTGTCGCCCGTGGTCACGTCCTTCAGGCCGACCGCGGCGGCGATGTCGCCCGCGCGCACTTCCTTGATCTCGTCGCGCTGGTTGGAGTGCATCTGCAGGATGCGGCCCACGCGCTCCTTGCGCGACTTGACCGGGTTGTACACCTGGTCGCCGGAGTTGAGCACGCCGGAGTACACGCGGAAGAAGGTCAGCGACCCCACGAACGGGTCGGTCATGATCTTGAACGCGAGCGCCGAGAACGGCTCGGTGTCCGAGGCCTTGCGCGCGTCTTCCTTCTCGTTGTCGTCCACGCCCTGCACCGGCGGACGATCCGAAGGCGACGGCAGCAGGTGCACGACTCCGTCGAGCATCGCCTGCACGCCCTTGTTCTTGAACGCGCTGCCGCAGAACACCGGGACGATCTCCACCTTCAAGGTACGCTCGCGCAGGCCCGACAGGATCTCCTCTTCCGACAGCTCGCCGTCGTTGAGGTACCTGTCCATCAGCGCTTCGCTGGCCTCGGCCGCAGCCTCGACCATGAACGCGCGCGCCGCAGCCGCCTTGTCGGCGAGTTCGGCGGGGATCTCGCGGTATTCGAAGATGGTGCCCTGCGAAGCGACATCCCAATGGATGGCCTTCATCTTGATCAGGTCGACCACGCCTTCGAAGCCGTCCTCGGCGCCGATCGGCACCTGCATCGGCACGGCATACGCGCCCAGGCGGGCTTTCAGCTGGTCCACGACCTTGTCGAAGTTGGCGCCGGTGCGGTCCATCTTGTTGACGAACGCCATGCGCGGCACCGAGTACTTGTTGGCCTGGCGCCACACCGTCTCGGACTGGGGCTGCACGCCGCCGACCGCGCACAGCACGAACACCGCGCCGTCGAGCACGCGCAGGCTGCGTTCGACTTCGATGGTGAAGTCGACGTGGCCCGGGGTGTCGATGATGTTGAAACGGTGCTCGGCCATGGACTTGTCCATGCCTTTCCAGAAGGCGGTGGTCGCCGCGGAGGTGATGGTGATGCCACGCTCCTGCTCCTGCTCCATCCAGTCCATGGTCGCGGCGCCATCGTGCACTTCACCGATCTTGTGGCTGACGCCGGTGTAGAACAGGATGCGCTCCGACGTGGTGGTCTTGCCCGCGTCGATGTGGGCCATGATGCCGAAGTTGCGGTAACGCTCGATGGGAGTGGTGCGAGCCACGACAGTCTCTCTTTGTATTTTTCAAGCTTGCGGATGGCCGAACGCCGCCCTGAGGCGGCCTTCGGATTCGTCTGCGGCGGCCTGCGCCGCAGGAACGCCTGGATATGGCGCCGGGGACTCCGTTTTAAAGGCGCCACTGCGGACCGGCGCAACGGATCTGGCGCATATCACCAGCGGTAGTGCGCGAACGCCTTGTTGGCTTCCGCCATGCGGTGGGTTTCTTCGCGCTTCTTGACCGCGCCGCCGCGGTTTTCCGAGGCATCGAGGAGCTCGGCCGCCAGCTTGCGCGGCATCGAGTTCTCGCCGCGCTTACGGGCCGAATCGATCAGCCAGCGCATGGCCAGCGCCAGACGGCGCGAGGAACGCACTTCGACCGGCACTTGGTAGGTGGCACCGCCGACGCGACGCGACTTGACCTCGACCGTGGGCGAAATGTTGTCCAGGGCCTTTTCGACCAGCTCGAGCGGGTTGGGGTTCTTCTGGCCGATCACGTCCATGGCGCCATACACGATCTTTTCGGCGACGGACTTCTTGCCGCTGTACATGACCATGTTGATGAAGCGGGCGATGGTCAGGCTGCCGTGCTTCGGGTCGGGCAGGACGGTACGCTGGGGGGTTGAGCCTTTACGCGACATAATCTGTTCCTCAAGCCTTCTTCGGGCGCTTGGCGCCGTACTTGGAACGGCCCTGGCGGCGCTTGGCCACGCCAGAGGCATCCAGCGAACCGCGGATGGTGTGGTAACGCACGCCGGGGAGATCCTTGACGCGGCCGCCGCGAATCAGGACCACCGAGTGCTCCTGCAGGTTGTGGCCTTCGCCGCCGATGTAGCTGATGACCTCTTCCTGGTTGGTCAGGCGCACCTTGGCGACCTTGCGCAGGGCCGAGTTCGGCTTCTTCGGGGTCGTGGTGTAGACGCGGGTGCACACGCCGCGGCGCTGCGGGCACTTGTCCAGCGCCGGCGACTGGCTCTTGTAAGTGGGGGCCTGCCGCGGCTTGCGGACGAGCTGGTTGATCGTTGCCATCGTATGGATTCTTTCGGGATTAAGGCCGCGGCCTTGTGCGTGAAAACGACGGCAGGCCGTAAACGGCCCGCCGAGACAGGAAAGTATAGCTGGCAGCTCAAAACCGCGTCAACGTTGCGGCCTCTCCGCCGGCCGCTCCGGGCCATGGCCGGGCGCTCCTGCACCCGGGTATCGCTTGTGCTCCCGAGCGCACCCGGGAGCCCGTGCTGCGGCCTACTGCTCGTCGCCCTGGTCCGTGGTGCCGGCCGTGGCCGTCGCCTCTTCCTGGACTTCCAACGGACCACCCGCCAAGGCCTCCATTTCCGATGCGGTCAGACCGGAGGCGTTCTTGCGGCGGTTGCTGTGGTAGGTCAAGCCGGTACCGGCGGGGATCAGACGGCCAACGATCACGTTTTCCTTCAGGCCGCGCAGGTTGTCGCGGGTGCCGCGCACGGCCGCCTCTGTCAGCACGCGGGTGGTCTCCTGGAACGAGGCGGCCGAGATGAACGACTCGGTCGCCAGCGACGCCTTGGTGATGCCCAGCAGGACCGGCTCGAACTTCGCCGGAAGCTCGTTGCGGGCCACCAGCTTGGCGTTCTCCTCGATCACGCGCTGGCGCTCGGCCTGTTCGCCGTGCAGGTAGCGGCTGTTGCCGGCGTCGGTGATCTCGACCTTGCGCAGCATCTGGCGGGTGATCACCTCGATGTGCTTGTCGTTGATCTTGACGCCCTGCAGGCGGTAGACGTCCTGGATCTCCTTCACCAGATACGCGGCCAGCGGCTCGACGCCCAGCAGGCGCAGGATGTCTTGCGGCGACGGTTCGCCGTCCACCACGGTTTCGCCCTTGGCCACGTGCTCGCCTTCGAACACGATGATCTGGCGGAACTTCGGAATCAGCTCCTCGTGCTCGCTGCCGTCGGTGTCGCGGATGATCAGGCGCTGCTTGCCCTTGGTGTCCTTGCCGAAGCTGATGATGCCCGAGCGCTCGGCCAGGATCGCGGGATCCTTGGGCTTGCGCGCCTCGAACAGGTCGGCCACGCGCGGCAGACCGCCGGTGATGTCGCGGGTCTTGGACGCTTCCTGCGGCACCTTGGTGACCACGTCGCCCACGCCGACGGCGGCGCCGTCCTGCAGGTTGACGATCGAGCGCGGCGGGAGCAGGTACTGCGCCGGCAGGTCGGTACCGGGGATGCTGAGGTCCTTGCCGTCCTTGTCGACGATGCGCACGATCGGGCGCAGGTCCTTGCCCACCGAACCACGACGCTTGGGATCGGTGATCTCGCGCGAGGCCATGCCGGTCAGCTCGTCGGTCTTCTCGATCACGGTGATGCCGTCGACGAAGTCCACGAAGCGGACGAAACCGGCCACTTCCGAAACGATCGGGTGGTTGTGCGGATCCCAACTGGCGACCGACTGGCCGGCCTTGATCTCCGCTCCGTCCTTGACCGTGATGGTCGCGCCGTAGGGCAGCTTGTAGCGCTCGCGCTCGCGGCCGTGGCCGTCCAGGACCGACAGCTCGCCCGAACGCGAGACCGCCACCAGGTGCCCATTGGCGTGTTCGACGAACTTGAGGTTGTTGAACTTGATCGAGCCGGTGGTCTTGACGGTGATGTTGTCCACCGCCGCCGCCCGCGACGCCGCGCCGCCGATGTGGAACGTGCGCATGGTCAGCTGGGTGCCGGGTTCGCCGATAGACTGCGCGGCGATGACGCCGACCGCTTCGCCGATGTTGACGATGTGGCCGCGGGCCAGGTCGCGCCCGTAGCAGTGCGAGCACACGCCGAAGTTCGAGGCGCAGGTGATGGTGGAACGCACCTTCAGGGCCTGCACGCCGGCGTCTTCCAGCTTCTGCACCCAGGCTTCGTCGAGCAGCGTGTTGCGGGTGACGATCGGATCCTCGTCGTTGCCCGGCAGGAACACGTCCTCGGCCACGATGCGGCCGAGCACGCGGTCGCGCAGCGGCTCGACCACGTCGCCACCTTCCACGATCGGGGTCATGGTCAGGCCTTCGGCGGTGCCGCAATCGACCTCGGTGATGACCACGTCCTGGGCCACGTCGACCAGGCGACGGGTCAGGTAGCCGGAGTTGGCGGTCTTCAGCGCGGTGTCGGCCAGGCCCTTGCGCGCGCCGTGGGTGGAGTTGAAGTACTCCTGCACGTTGAGGCCTTCGCGGAAGTTGGCCTTGATCGGGGTTTCGATGATGGAGCCGTCCGGACGCGCCATCAGGCCGCGCATGCCGGCCAGCTGGCGGATCTGCGCCTGCGAACCGCGGGCGCCGGAGTCGGCCATGATGTACAGCGAGTTCATCGACTTCTCGTTGATGTCCTCGCCCTTGGCGTTCTTGACCTTGTCGGTGCCGATGGTGTCCATCATCGCTTTGGCGATGCGCTCGTTGGTGCGCGACCAGATGTCGACCACCTTGTTGTAGCGCTCGCCGGCGGTGACCAGGCCGCCCTGGTACTGCTCCTGGATCTCCAGGACTTCGGCCTCGGCCTCGCCCAGGATGCCCTTCTTCTCGACCGGGATCAGCATGTCGTCGATGCCGATCGAGACGCCGGCGCGCGTGGCGTAGGCGAAGCCGGTGTACATCAGCTTGTCGGCGAACACGACCGTATCCTTCAGCCCCAGCATGCGGTAGCTGGAGTTGATCAGGCGGCTGATGGCCTTCTTGTTGAGCTCGGTGTTGGCCAGCGCGAACGGCAGCCCCTCGGGCAGGATCTCGGCCAGCAGCGCACGG